>JAXJVZ010000398.1:0-16267 GCA_036308285.1 Agathobacter sp.
GTCTAATATAGATTTTAATATTCAAGAAAAGAGGAAATAAACATGAGTAAGAAACCAGTAGTTTTAATGGTACTTGACGGATACGGATTAAATGACCGTACAGAAGGAAATGCAATTGCAATGGCTAACACTCCTGTCATGGATAAATTAATGGCTGAATGCCCATTTGTAAAGGGTAATGCGTCAGGAATGTCAGTTGGACTTCCAGATGGTCAGATGGGTAACTCAGAGGTAGGACATATGAATATCGGTGCAGGCCGCATTATTTATCAGGATCTTACACGTATTACAAAGTCTATTGAAGATGGAGATTTCTTTGAGAATAAGGGACTTCTTGCAGCTATTGAGAATTGTAAGAAGAATAATTCTGATCTTCATATGTGGGGACTTCTTTCAGATGGTGGAGTTCACAGCCACATCTCTCATGTATATGGATTATTAGAGCTTGCTAAGAAGCAGGGGCTTTCAAATGTATATGTACATGCATTCCTTGATGGTCGTGATACACCACCAGCATCAGGTAAGGATTATGTACAGCAGTTACAGGATAAGATGGATGAAATCGGAGTAGGTAAGATTGCTTCACTTTCAGGTCGTTACTACGCAATGGATAGAGATAATAACTGGGATCGTGTACAGCTTGCTTATGATTCGCTTGTTAAGGGCGAGGGAGTAAAGGCTACAAACGCTGTCGAGGCTATGCAGGCATCATACGATAACGACAAGACAGACGAGTTCGTTCTTCCAACAGTAATTACAGATGAAGCTGGAAATCCATTATCAGTAGTTAAGCCAAACGATTCAGTAATTTTCTTTAACTTCCGTCCTGACCGTGCTCGTGAGCTTACAAGAGCATTCTGTGATGATCAGTTTAACGGATTTGAAAGAGAATTTCTTCCACTTACATTTGTTTGCTTTAAGGATTATGATGAGACAATTCCTAACAAGATTATCGCATTCGAGAAGGAGTCTATCACAAATACATTTGGTGAGTATCTTGCTAAGTGTGGTAAGAAGCAGCTTCGTCTTGCAGAGACAGAGAAGTATGCACATGTAACTTTCTTCTTCAATGGTGGTATTGAGGATCCTAATGTAGATGAGTTCCGTTTACTTGTTAACTCTCCAAAGGATGTTGCTACTTATGACTTAAAGCCAGAGATGAGCGCGCCAGAAGTAGGAGCTGATCTTGTAGAGGAGATTAAGTCTGACAAATATGATGTTATCGTAATTAACTTTGCTAATCCGGACATGGTTGGTCATACAGGTGTCATTCCAGCAGCGGTTAAGGCTGTAGAGAGAATTGATGAGCTTGTAGGAGATGCTGTAGAGGCTGTTAAGGAAGTTGGCGGAGTATTATTCATCTGTGCTGACCACGGTAATGCTGAGAAGATGGTTGACTACGAGACAGGTGCACCACATACAGCACACACAACAAATCCGGTTCCATTTATTCTTGTTAATGCAGGAGAAGGAATTAAGCTTCGTGAGGGTGGATGTCTTGCAGATATCGCTCCAACACTTCTTGAGCTTATGGAGCTTCCACAGCCAGAAGAAATGACAGGAAAGTCTCTTATTGTAAGATAGTCTTCTGATTTGTTTAAAGTGTCAAAGCTGCCATACATTCTACAACAGGACAGCTGAAACATTCTGAAACAGGTCAAAGGGAATTTTGCAGCAAGAACGCTGGAGCGTTCTTGAATAGAAAATAATTAGTTGTAATTGCTGCTGAAAATAAGTTGAATTACAACTACATAAACAAATGCATATATTGAGGCATAGCAGATGCATAGATTAAGGCATAGCAGATGCATAGATTAAGGCATAACAAATGCATAGATTAAGGCATAACAAATGCATAGATTAAGGTATAACAAATGCATATATTGAGGTATAAACGAATGCGTAAATTAATGCATAACGAATACAAATAAGGAGGACCACATGAAGGAATATAAGCCATTCAAGGAAGGAAAAGTCAGAGAGGTATATGATAATGATGATAGTCTTATCATTGTAGCAACAGATCGTATTTCTGCATTTGACGTTATTTTGAAGAATAAGGTTACAGACAAGGGAGCAATCCTTACACAGATGTCGAAGTTCTGGTTTGATTTTACAAAGGATGTTGTATCGAACCATATGATTTCAGTTGATGTTAAAGACATGCCTGAATTTTTCCAGAAGGATGAATTTACAGGAAACAGCATGATGTGTAAGAAGTTAGAGATGCTTCCAATAGAGTGTATCGTTCGTGGATATATCACAGGAAGTGGTTGGGCAAGCTATCAGGAGAATGGTACAGTTTGCGGAATTACATTACCAGAAGGTCTTGTTGAGTCTGACAAGTTACCTGAGCCAATCTACACACCATCTACAAAGGCTGAGATTGGAGATCATGATGAGAATATCTCATTTGAGCAGTCTGTAGATGTACTTGAGAAGGCATATCCTGGAAAGGGCCGTGAGTATGCAGAGAAGATTCGTGATTACACAATCGCTCTTTACCAGAAGTGCGCTGATTATGCACTTACAAAGGGAATTATCATCGCTGATACTAAGTTTGAATTTGGTCTTAATGAGAACGGTGAGGTAGTACTTGGTGATGAGATGCTCACACCAGACAGCTCTCGCTTCTGGCCATTAGAAGGATATAAGCCAGGACAGGGACAGCCTTCATATGACAAGCAGTTTGTAAGAGACTGGTTAAAGGCTAATCCGGATAGTGATTACCTTCTTCCTGATGATGTAATTGAAAAGACCGTTGAAAAATATAAAGAAGCATATGAACTTCTCACAGGCGAGCGCTTTAAGAGAGCTTAATGCCATTAAAATTGTTGATGCCGGGGGATTAGGGATTAAACAATATTAACAGATGGAGATTATATGAAACAGAATATTATAAGCAATAGCTATATAGATGAAGACACACTCCATGAGGAGTGTGGCGTCTTCGGAATGTATGATTTTGATGGTGGTGATGTAGCATCGTCAATCTACTATGGACTTTTTGCATTACAGCACAGAGGTCAGGAAAGCTGTGGTATTGCGGTAAGTGATACAGATGGGCCGAAGGGGAAAGTCACTTCATATAAAGGTATGGGATTAGTGAATGAAGTATTTACTCCGGACGAGCTTAATAAAATGAAGGGAGATATCGGAGTTGGACATGTAAGATATTCAACAGCCGGCTCTTCTACAAGAGAGAATGCTCAGCCACTTGTACTTAATTATGTTAAGGGTACACTTGCCATGGCACATAATGGTAATCTTATCAATGCTAATGAATTAAGGGATGAGCTTGCGTATACGGGAGCTATTTTCCAGACAACGATTGATTCTGAAGTTATTGCATACTTAATTGCAAGGGAACGTCTTAATTCAAAGACAGCTCAGGAGGCGGTAAGACGTGCCTGCATGAAAATAAAAGGTGCCTATGCCTTGGTTGTAGCAAGTCCAAGAAAGCTTATTGCAGCAAGAGATCCTTATGGATTTAAACCACTTTGTATTGGAAAAAGAGACAATACATATATTGTTACCTCTGAAACATGTGCACTTGATACAATAGGTGCGGAATTCGTACGAGATGTACTTCCAGGAGAGGTGGTTACAATTTCACCTGCAGGTGGAATAGAATCAGATATGTCAATGGCACTTCCTAAGGAAAAGGAAGCAAGATGTGTATTTGAATATATTTATTTTGCAAGACCTGACAGTCATATTGATGATGTCAGTGTATATGGAAGCCGAATCAAGGCTGGCCGTTTCCTTGCAATGGATTCACCGGTTGAGGCAGACCTTGTGACAGGAGTTCCTGAATCAGGTAATGCAGCAGCACTTGGATACTCACTTCAATCAGGTATACCATATGGTACAGCTTTTGTTAAGAACGGATATGTAGGACGTACATTCATTAAACCAAAGCAGTCGAGCAGAGAATCGAGTGTACAGATTAAGCTTAATGTTTTAAAAGAAGCTGTAAAAGGCAAGAGAGTAATAATGATAGATGATTCAATTGTACGTGGAACGACATCGGATAGAATAGTAAGAATGTTAAGAGATGCCGGAGCCACAGAGGTACATGTAAGAATCAGTTCGCCACCATTCTTATGGCCATGCTATTTTGGAACAGATATTCCAGCAAGAGAGCAGCTCATAGCGTATAACAGAACTATTGAGGAAATCAGACAGATTATTGGTGCTGATTCATTAGGATATCTTGGAATAGAGCGTCTTGAAGAGATGGTCGAAGGACTTCCGATATGTAAGGGGTGCTTTACGGGAAAATATCCTATGGAGCCACCTAAGGAAGATATTCGTGGCGAGTATTATGATAAGGAATCAGATCTTGAAAAGAGAATAATTTCAAGACCATAAATATTTAGTCAAAGGAGACAATAAATGAGTACAGACAGATATTCAAGCCCATTATCAGAAAGATATGCAAGTAAGGAAATGCAGTACATTTTTTCTCAGGACATGAAGTTTACAACATGGAGAAAGCTTTGGATTGCACTTGCTGAGACAGAGATGGAGTTAGGTCTTTCAGAGAATGGAAAGCCTGTAATCACACAGGAGCAGATTGATGAGCTTAAGGCACATGTCAACGATATCAATTATGATGTTGCTGTCGAGAGAGAAAAGCTTGTAAGACATGATGTAATGAGCCATGTGTATGCATACGGACAGCAGTGTCCTAAGGCAGCAGGAATTATCCATCTTGGAGCTACTTCATGCTACGTTGGTGATAACACAGATATTATTATCATGAATGAGGCTTTAAAGCTTGTTCATAAGAAGCTTGTGTGTGTTATCGATGAGCTTGCAAAATTTGCAAATGAGTACAAGGATCTTCCAACAATAGCATTTACACATTTCCAGCCAGCACAGCCTACAACAGTAGGAAAGCGTGCAACATTATGGCTTAATGAGTTCATGCTTGATTTAGAGGACTTAGAGTATGTAATGGGAACACTTAAGCTTCTTGGTTCAAAGGGAACTACAGGAACTCAGGCAAGCTTCCTTGAGCTATTTAACGGGGATAATGAGACAATCGATAAGATTGATCCAATGATTGCCAAGAAGATGGGATTTAAGGACTGCTATCCAGTATCAGGCCAGACTTATTCAAGAAAGGTTGATACAAGAGTTGCAAACGTTCTTGCAGGTATCGCTGCAAGTGCTCATAAGATGTCTAACGATATTCGTCTCCTTCAGCACTTAAAGCAGGTTGAGGAACCATTTGAGAAGAACCAGATTGGTTCATCTGCTATGGCATACAAGAGAAATCCAATGAGAAGTGAGAGAATTGCATCACTTGCTGATTATGTAATGGTAGATGCATTAAATCCTGCAATTGTTTCATCTACACAGTGGTTCGAGAGAACACTGGATGACTCAGCAAACAAGCGTCTTTCTATTCCAGAAGGATTCCTTGCAACAGACGGAATCTTAGATTTATGCCTTAATGTAGTAGATGGTCTTGTAGTATATCCAAAGGTTATCTACAAGCAGTTCATGAGTGAAATTCCATTCATGGCTACAGAGAACATCATGATGGATGCTGTTAAGAAGGGTGGAAACCGCCAGGAACTTCACGAGATTATCAGAGAGCTTTCAATGGAAGCTGGCAAGAATGTAAAGGTTGAAGGAAAAGAGAACAACCTTGTAGATCTTATTGCAGCAAATCCTGCATTCGGTCTTACAAAGGAAGAAATTGAAGAGACATTAAAGCCTGAGCTTTATGTGGGACGTGCTCCATATCAGGTAGAAGTATATCTTCGCGATGTTGTTAATCCTGTTCTTGAAGCAAATAAGGAAGAGCTTGGGGTTACAGCTGAGATTAATGTATAAAAGTATGAAACTTAATATAATAAAATAATAAAAGAGCCACCTCGAAATAACGGGGTGGCTTTTCTTTAGCTGTGCGGATAATATTCTGCGGGAATGGGCAGTATTTTTTTATCCAATATTTATACGCTTTGCCATCATCTCAGGATTTGTAGCCTCAGAGATTGCAGTATGTTTACTGATTACACCTTCTTTATAAAGGTTATATATGCTGGTATCCATAGCAATCATATTATCAGCCTGGGAAGTATAGATAATTCCGTCAATCTGGTGAACCTTTCTCTCTCTGATAAGATTTCTAATTGCAGGAGTAAGTACCATAATCTCAAATGCGGGTACAACCTCTCCATTTATGGAAGGAAGTAACTTCTGGCTGACAACTGCCTGCAGAACAGATGCAAGCTGTATTGAAATCTGATGCTGCTGTGAAGCCGGGAAGGCATCAATAATACGGTCAATTGTATTTGCTGCTCCAATTGTATGGAGAGAAGAAAAGATTACGTGTCCAGTCTCAGCAGCAGTTACAGCTGTATTTATAGTTTCATAATCGCGCATTTCTCCGAGAAGAATAACATCAGGACTCTGACGGAGTGCCGCTCTAAGTGCTGTTAAATAGCTTTCAGTATCTGTGTTAATCTCTCTCTGTGATACGATAGAACTTTCATGCCTGTGAAGGAACTCAAGTGGATCTTCAAGAGTAATGATATGTTCTTCACGCTCATGGTTAATTTTATCAATTATACATGCAAGTGTCGTAGATTTTCCACTTCCCGCAGGACCTGTAACAAGAACCATACCATTGTTTATATTTGCAAGATTCATAACACTTTCAGGAATCATGAGTCCACTTGGGTGTGGAAGTGTAAATGAAATTACACGAATTACTGCAGAGTATGAACCTCTCTGTTTAAAGGTACTTACACGGAAACGGGAAATACCGGGAATTGCGAATGAAAAATCATCATCTCCACATTCTTCAAAGTGAGATATGTCTCTGTTTGCCAATGAGTAGATATCGGTTACAAATTCGAAAGTCTCCTTTGGTAACATTTTGATATCATTAAGTGTTTCCATAAGGCCTTTTGTTTTATATGTAAGTGGGCGTCCGGCAACAATGAAAATATCTGATGCGTCTTTATTTGTAGCCTCTTCTAAAATCTTTTTTACATCCATTTTATAATAATTCCTTCCTGTCTATTTCATTAAATTTAGAGTGTCGTCTATCTCGACAGATGTATCTGTTACAACCTGCCACTGGGTAACCTGATAGAATGAAGTGGTTGAGGTGGTAGGGTAAGTAATATATAGTGTAACATTTAAGGATTGTGAATCCGAAAGTTCGTTTTCAAATTGATAATATATACCGTCTTCTCCAGAAGATATTAGGCCAGATTGGTTTTGTAAATGTTCCCTGACCTGTTGGAAATAATTATCCTTCGAGTCTGAATTATTAAAACTTGTGGCAAGCATTGCATCAATATCAGCAATGTGTTCACATGACCTGACCTCTACCTCGTGATAGGTTGCATTGTTTTTAGAGACTTTTTTTGAGAGAATCCAGTCTGAGTTAGCTGTAATCAGTGAAAGTACTGAAAAAGTTATAATGCAAATCATGGTAAAACAAAGTAGCAGAGTGGCAAAGCCAAAGTTTGATGTTTTTGTATTATTTTTCTTATCAAATTGTCTGTGTATCATTGTGACACCTCCTTTGAGATAGTAGAAGGTGTGATTTTTCTGTAATTACATGCAGTAATTGTATATATTACATCAGCATCATCTGCATAAAACGTAATATCTGCTTTGGTAAGATTGGAATTTGATGAATCCCGGTTTAGGGAAATCATAACGTAATATGAATAATTTTCGTTGTCTGTTTCATTAAACTCTTCATCCAGATATAGTATTAATTTGTCATCGCTTATACTTACAGCATATGCAAAATGTTCAGACAGAGTATATAAAGACCCATCACCTACTTCATATATTGATGCAACATTAGAACACCATGTAACAGCGTGATGAAGCCGGCAGGTTTTTTGTGTTAAATTATGAGTTTTTATAAAAAAACTAAGTCCTATAGTAACCAAAATACTAAAAAGCAGAAGATTTATTATGATTTCAAACAGAAAAATACTGTTCTTTGAATATTTTTGAACTCGCATAATATCCCCTTATCTGGTTGATTTGATTGATATATAAACATTGGATACTTCACCATTGCTTGCGGTATATACTGCTTTAAGATATCCTGACGGATTAACTTCAATTTCTATACTGTCCAGCTCGATAAGTTTCTGACCGGAGGAGAGTGAATATACAGCATCTTCACTTACTAACTGTTCCATTAAAAATCCGTCATAACAGTAAATCAAAGTATAGTATTGATTGCCCTCAATTTCGGTAGAGAGTGAAAGCACGTTGGTGCCGTCCACCTCAAAAGTAGTGATGTCAGAAAGAATATCATTTTGGCGAACCTTCTCACGAAGATAGGAGTTAATGGTTCGAACCTGATAATTGTGATCCATTGATGCAGCGGTATTTTCATACTGTTTTACACCAATAATAATCAAGACAAATGCAGTAAAAGCAAAAAGGGAAAAAAGCAAAAATACAAATACAGTATCCACTCTTTTCAGAGGATTATTAATATGTAGCATGCTCTGTCCTTTCTATAATTGTAACATCGGGACGAAGATTAGAACCAATGTATCGGTAGTCAATGTAATAATGGTCTGAATCATAGCACAAACCATAGTGTTCTATCAGATAGTTTAAACTAGGGGGATAGGTGCCCTCTATTGCATAACATTGTGTAATACTTCTTGAAAGAGCACGTTCAAGGATTTCCCTGCTATGTTCAGTATTTGATTCTGTCATTTGATTGCTAAATATGGCAAATAATAATATAACCACAAAAAGCAGTACGGCAGGCAAGTATCTGCCGGGGCTTCGCGGTGGATTTTTTAAATTAAAAAGCATATCTTCTCCTCATTAACCAATGCTTGTCATAATTCCAAGCAGAGGAAGTAAAAATGATACGATAATTAAGCCCATAAAGAAGCAAAGAACAATTATAAGAGAAGGTTCGAGTATACTTATAAAATGATTAAGTCTACTGTCTGTCTCTTCCTCATATGCCTCACAAATATGCTGCATAACCTCATCCATAGAACCTGTCTTGCTTCCAAGTGCAATCCAGCTCGAATATATTTTTGAAAAAATATTAGAGTGAAGAAGCGATGAAGCAAATGTTTCTCCATGTGAAATATTTTCCCTGCATAAATCAATTCGACTCTGCATATGAGGGTTGTTAACAAGTAATTCAGCAAGGTCTAATCCCTTGTCAGTATCTAGTCCGCTCGAAAGTGCAAGATACATACAGTTGGCAAAACGGCTTGCAGCAATTGTCATTGCAATGCCACGTCCCTGGAAAAGAACCTTTCCAAGCTGTGTCCTGTATAGAAGGTATCCTGCAATTATCAGAATAACAAATAAAGCAACAAGAATTAACATATATTTGTTAAGAAAATTGCTTATAGTCATAAGTGTTTGTGCAGAACCGGTAAGAGTACTTCCGAGCTGTTCGTATATCTGGGAGAAAACAGGAAGAACCTTGGTAACCATCACAAAAATTACAACCACCATAAGAATTGAAAGTATAAATGGATATGTTATTGCATTACGGATGCTTCGTCTTATTGTATCTTCTCTGTCGTAATATACTGCGAGGGAATTAAGCACTTCCTCGAGTCGTCCTGTCTGTTCTCCAAGTTCAATCATATTAATCATGTAAGGAGGGAAGTTGCCTACATCTTCGAGTGCACTGTGAAGAGTTCCTCCTATTTCCATTGGAGTATATATTTTCTGAAATAGCTCTCTGGTAGCTTCATTTGGAGCTTCATCTGCCAGGATTGAAACGCCATAGTAGGTTGGAAGCCCCGCATTAATAACCATTGCCATCTGTTGGCAGAATACGGAAAGTTCTGCGTTGGTTAATTGTTTTTTTCTGTTAAACATTATATTCTCCTAGTAAACATACTTAGTAATGTATTTAGAATTATCAGTTATAAACTTTGTTGGTGAGCTGCTTGTAGAAGCAAAAGTCGGATCCATCAGGTTCCATTCTTTGCCGTCAAATTCAATGATTCCATTAATCCAGCCAATATCCTGAATGTAGGTGCTTATCCAGGCGTGGTATTCCTCGCCCATGTAACCGACCTCAAGACGGGTTGGAATTTTCTGGCTTCTAAGCATAGTCGCCATTACGGAAGCATAATCAAAGCAGATACCTTTGTTAGAAGTGAAAATCTCATCAACGTCAGGCAGATAACCACTTGGCACAGTAGCTGCTTTATCATAATCATATGTGAAATTCCCGATTATATAATTATATACGCGTTCCACTACCTCTATATCGCTATTACAGCTATAAGCCAGCTGACTTCCTTTTGAAACAGGGAGCGAGTCTGCAGTAAAATTGACATATTGATTAGGGTATAAATATGGACTAAAACTATTGGTTATATCAACTGATATCTCAGAAGAAAGGACACCTGAATACTGTGTGCCGGATATATTTTCATAAATTCCAATAGTATAATTGCCATTTCCAGCAGTAAGAGGAAATACTTCATAACCCCCATGAAGGTCGTAAGTGTAGGTGATAGCATCCGGTCCCGTAATCTGGAGCTTTACTTTGGCATTAGTTCCATGATAATCAACCATAATATAGCCTTCAGAGGAATGGGATGCGTCAATTGTCGCGGAATCACAGGTGTAGGTGACTGTGCCGTCTGCACTAGGACACAAAACACAGGCTGTGTTATCCCAGCTTCCTTTCTGAGTGGAATTATCTTCAACGTTCAGAGAATCCTGAATAGTAGTTCCACTGCCGATATCAATGGGTAAATCAGGCTTGTTACAACCTGTTAAATTTATACAGAACAATAAGAGTAGTGGAAGTGCTACAAAAGAATTGTTACACTTCATGTAAATCTCCTAAGTTTTTTATTTTTTATTATAAGGTATTTATTATAAAATGAAAACAAAAAAGAGTTTTTTTATGACAAAAAAAGAGTTATAATGACATATATTTATAAACTTCAGGAGGAACAAGTATGAAAAAATTTATGGCAGAATTTAAAAATTTTATCTGTCGCGGAAATGTAATGGATATGGCAGTCGGAATTATCATTGGTGGGGCGTTTACAAGCATTGTATCATCCCTTGTTAATGATATTATTAATCCAATTCTCGGAATTTTTGGAGGAATGAATTTTAGCGATTTGAAGCTTACCTTAGTTGGTGATGCAACACTTAATTATGGTAATTTTATAACAGCTGTTATAAATTTCCTTATCATGGCATTTATTGTATTTCTTCTCATGCGTTCAATTAACAAGCTTACAGAAAAGCTTGCGCCAAAGAAGGAAGAAGCTGCGCCAACAGAGAAAGAATGTCCATACTGCAAGACAAAAATTGCAATTGCAGCTACTCGTTGTCCAAACTGTACATCAAATTTAGATTAAAACGAAAAAGACTGATAAAATACTTGAAAAATGGGAAAGATTATGATATAGTAGCCTCTATATGAGTTTAGAAGTAGGAGGTGCTAATCGTGACCGTTTTAAAGACGATTTTAACAGTAGTTTCAATAATTATCAGTCTTGTTTTAATAGTTGTTATCATGTTGCAGGAAGGAAAGTCAGCAGGACTTGGCGCAATAAGCGGAGCAGCAGATACATACTGGGGTAAGAACAAAGGACGTTCAATGGAAGGAATTCTTGTAAAGATAACAAGAGTATGTGTAATCCTCTTCCTCGTACTTGCTGTAGTTCTTAATATGGGTATTTGGAAATAGTACTTTAATGAAACCTGTGGAATAGACTGATATGTCTTTTCACAGGTTTTTTATTTGCATAAAATATTGGATTAGCCCTATTTAATGGAGGATTGATGAGTAATTTATATGAGAAAAGAAAGAAAATGATATATGATTTCATGTGTGATGACATGTATGTTCCTATGAAAATCAAGGAGCTGTGTATCATGCTTGAAGTTTCAAAGGCAGACCGGCCACAGCTTGAACAGATATTAAGCGAGCTGATTGCAGAAGGTAAAATCACTTTATCAAAAAGAGGAAAATATTCGAAGAGTGAAATAAGGAAGATAACAGGAACTTTTACCGCAAATCAGAGAGGCTTCGGTTTTGTTACTGTTGAAGGCGAGGAAGAGGATATTTTTATTCCGGCAGAATATGTCGGAGGCGCACTTCATATGGATATTGTTGAAGTAGAGGTATCGCCACTTACAACAGGAAAGAGAAAAGAAGGCAAAATTATTAATATTGTTGAGAGAGGCGCAAAGACTGTAGTCTGCACATTCCAAAGCAGTGAGAAGTTCGGATTTGCTGTTCCTGATAATCCTAAGTTTTCCAAGGATATTTTTATTCCAAAGGAGCGTTCGAAAGGGGCGGTCACAGGTCATAAGGTGGTTGTAGAGATTACTGATTATGGCAAGAAGGACAGAAAGCCGGAAGGTAAGGTTATTGAGATTATAGGGCATATTAATGACCCTGGTGTGGATATTATGTCCATAGTAAGAGCATATGATTTACCGGTTGAATTTTCTGATAAAATCATGCGCCAGGTGGAGAATGTATCCAAGGAAGTGTCAGAGGCTGATATGGCCGGACGAATGGATTTAAGAGACTGGCAGATGGTTACAATTGATGGTGAGGATGCCAAGGATTTGGACGATGCGGTTTCGCTTACAATGGATGGTCGGAATTATATACTTGGTGTTCATATTGCAGATGTTTCAAATTATGTCCAGGAGAAAAGCGCACTCGATGTTGAGGCATTAAAGAGAGGAACGTCGGTTTATCTTGTAGACAGGGTAATCCCAATGCTTCCGCATGCATTATCAAATGGAATCTGTTCGCTCAATGAAAAAGAGAACAGACTGGCTCTTAGCTGTATAATGACTATTAATCCTTCTGGTGAGGTTATTGATCATAAAATTGCAGAGACGGTAATTTGTACAGACCATAGAATGACTTATACAAATGTTAAAAAGATTTTGGTCGACGAAGACCCGGAGATTACTGCAATGTATCAGGATGTAGTTCCTATGTTTAAAAGAATGGAAACGCTGGCATCTATTCTCCGTAAGCGTCGAATGAAAAGAGGCGCAATAGATTTTGATTTTCCTGAGACAAAGGTTATCCTTAATGCTGAAGGCCAGCCAATTGACATAAAACCTTATGACAGAAATGTTGCCACAAAGATTATCGAGGACTTCATGCTTATTGCTAATGAGACAGTTGCAGAAGATTTTTACTGGCAGGAGATTCCGTTTGTATATCGTAATCATGAAAACCCTGATGCGGAGAAAATTGAAAAATTATCTGCTTTTATCAATAATTTTGGTTATACAATTCACATAGGTAAGGATGAGGTGCATCCAAAGGAATTGCAGAAATTATTAGAGAAAATAGAAGGAACAGATGAGGAAGCACTTATAAGCAGACTTACACTTCGTTCAATGAAGCAGGCTAGATATACAACAGGATGCTCCGGACATTTTGGACTTGCTGCAAACCATTACTGTCATTTTACATCTCCAATACGAAGATATCCTGACCTTCAGATACATCGTATTATAAAAGAGACTTTAAGAGGCAGAATGAATGATAATAGAATAGAGCATTATAATTCAATTCTTAATGAAGTAGCCAGACATTCGAGTGAGATGGAAAGAAGAGCCGAGGAGGCTGAGAGGGAAACAGTTAAGCTTAAGAAGGTTCAGTTTATGGAGAAACATCTGGGAGAGAAATTCCATGGAGTTGTATCCGGAGTTACAGAATATGGATTCTATGTTGAGCTTCCAAATACGGTTGAAGGCTTCGTAAGAGTTGCTGATTTAAATGATGACTTTTATAACTTTGTTGAAGAGACATATGAGCTGGCAGGGCAGGAAACAGGAAAGACTTATAAGCTGGGTCAAAGGGTTGATGTTGTTGTAAAAGCGACAGATAAAATTACCAGAACCATAGATTTTGATGTAATATAGACTTTATGTAATATAGATTTTGATGCAATATGGAAATCGTTGTAGATAAATTTGTAAAATTAAACTACTGGTTTAGTTGCATTTTTTCACAAAGTAATATATTCTATAAAAGCAGCAGGAAAGACTAAACAATAAGTTTTAAGAAAGGGGGACGCTGTCATGGCTAAAGCACCAAAGAAATTAATAGCCAATAACAAGAAAGTGTATCACGATTATTTTCTTGATGAAAAGTATGAGACTGGCGTTGCTCTTGCGGGAACTGAGGTTAAGTCTCTTCGAATGGGTAAGTGTTCAATAAAGGAAGCTTTCGTAAGAATAGAGAACGAAGAAGTATGGATATACGGAATGCATATCAGTCCTTATGAGAAGGGTAATATTTTTAACAAGGACCCGCTCAGACCTAAGAAGCTTCTCATGCATAAAGCTGAGATAAGAAAGCTTGTTGGCAAGATTAAAGAAAAGGGATACACACTTGTGCCGGTTGAGGTATATTTCTCCGGCAGTCTTGTAAAGGTAGAGATAGCACTTGCCAGAGGTAAGAAGCTCTATGACAAGAGAGCTGACATTGCTAAGAAGGATCAAAAGAGGGAGGCTGCAAGAGATTTAAAGGTCTCTCTCAGAGCTTAGTGTATTACAGTTTAACAACTGTTTACAATACAATTAAATAAGGGCTAGTAAAGGTTTCGACGGGGCGCTAGACGTCCGGTGGACGTCTGTTTAGCGCCGACCGGAGCGGAGCGGAGACCGTGAAGCGTAGCTTCATGTTCCCCGATTATAATTAAATAAGGGCTAGTAAAGGTTTCGACGGGGTACATGAAGCTGGAGAAGCGAGTCGTATGGTAATGCGTTAAATGGCCAAATTAAAATTAAACGCTGAAGATAATTTAGCATACGCTGCCTAGTTGCAGCAGTCTGACCTAGAGCACTCACACTTTAGGACCCAGGCTTCGACTATGTGAGAAACGACACATGCAAAGCTTTGAGTATGTGGGCGTATTATGAAGCTACTGAAATCACTTGGTTGTTTGTTCCTGAGTAATGGAGGGAATGTTTAAGAATAAACTACACTCGTAGAAGTACAGGGGATTATGCTTCGGACACGGGTTCGACTCCCGTCTGGTCCACTCAAAGAAAGTACGTAAAATCAAGGGTTTACGTACTTTTTTATGTGATTTTGGGAAAATTCTCAGGCCCACGCCCTGAGCTACATTGTATTTAAATGGAGAACAAAAGAATGGAAGAACTGTTTAGGAATAGTAGATATAAGTCCATATTGGCAACATTTTGTGCTTTTGGATGGTCATTGGCATATCCTCTTATAAAAGTCGGCTATAAGGAATTTCAGATAGGCTCATTCGATTTGGGTGGGAAAATATTATTTGCCGGAATAAGATTTTTTTTTGCTGGTATACTGGTTTGTGTATTTTGCCATTTGAGAAAAAAGAAGCTTGAATTAGATAATAAAAAAGACTTTTTGTGGTTGATTTTTTTAGCAATTGTAAACATAACATTTCATTACATGTTTGCATATATAGGTCTGGGATATAACGCTAGTGCAAGATCTACCATATTGGATTCCATGGGAGGCTTTTTCCTAATTATTCTCTCAACACTTATCTTTTCAGATGACAAAATGTCAGCTTCTAAAATGCTTGGATGCCTATTAGGGATTTCAGGAATTGTTGCAATTAACATACAGCCAGGAGCCAATTTTTTTGAAAATATTACATTTAGAGGGGATGGAATGATTCTTCTGAATGCGTGCTGTGCAGCAATCGGCGGTGTCATAACACGAGTTGCTTCAAAGAAAATGAATATGATGATGGCAACCGGGCAAAGTATGATGATTGGAGGTACCCTGTTGCTGGCAATTGGCATGGTCATTGGGACTGATAGTCTTTGGTCGGTCAGCCTGAAAGGGATAATTGTATTAATAGTGTTAATTCTGATATCTGCAGTATGTTTTGCTATTTATAACGAGCTGCTTGCATATCATCCCATTAGTAAGGTGGCGATTTATAATGCCCTGATTCCTGTTTTGGGAGTGATTTTCTCAGCATTGTTACTTAATGAAGAACTTAAGTGGCAATATTTTATTTCTGTAATGATGGTAGCGGGTGGAATTTATCTTGTGAATAGCAAATGGCAAAGAAGAAAATGTTAGAAGGGCAGTCGTGTCAAGTGTCTGCATTGACAGTAGATAGAGCAACATGTTAAAATTTTTTTAAGTAAAATAAAAAAACAGGGGGACAAAATGAAGGATTTTAAGGTTATCGAAGTAAAGCGCAGTATCTTCGAGGATAACGATGCTGACGCAAATAAACTTAGAGCCGAATTAAAGGAAGAA
>JAXJVZ010000399.1:0-12118 GCA_036308285.1 Agathobacter sp.
CTATTAAACAGATAAATCCGGATGTAATGCCAGCCTTTCCTATCACACCATCAACAGAGATTCCACAGATGGTATCTACATATATTGCAAACGGACAGATGGATACAGAGTTCATTCCGGTAGAGAGTGAGCATTCATCTATGAGTGCGACAATCGGAGCTGAGGCAGCAGGTGCCCGTTCGCTTACAGCTACTTCATCAGCAGGACTTGCTCTTATGTGGGAGGAGCTTTTACTTGCTGCAAGTAATCGTATGCCTTGTGCACTTGCACTTGTAAACCGTACATTATCAGGCCCAATCAACATCAACTGTGACCATTCGGATGGAATGGGTGCAAGAGATACAGGATGGATTCAGATTTATGCTGAGGATAACCAGGAAGCATATGATAACTTTATCCAGGCATATCCAATCGCAGAGGATCCAAGAGTACATCTTCCAATTATGATTTGTCAGGACGGATTTATCACAAGTCACGCTGTTATGAATATTGAGCTTATGGAAGATGAGGATGTAAAGAACTTTGTTGGAACATACCAGCCAGAAGAATACCTTCTAAACCCGGGGAAACCAATCGCAGTAGGTCCTTACTCAGTGTCTAACTACGCTATGGAAGCAAGAAAGAATCAGGAAGAAGCCTTAGAAAGAGCAAAAGAAGTAATCCTTGAGGTGGCAGCAAAATACGAGAAAATCTCAGGAAGAAAGTATGGACTTTTCGAAGAATATAAGACAGAAGATGCTGATTATATCATGGTTATTATCGGTTCAGCAGCTGGTACAGCAAAGCAGGCTGTAGATGACCTTCGTGCACAGGGAAAGAAGGTTGGTGTGATTAAGCTTAGAGTATTCAGACCATTCCCGGCACCAGAACTTGCAGACGCTCTTAAGAACTGTAAAGCAGTTGCAATTATGGATAGAACAGAGAGCTACAACGGTAACGGCGGACCACTCGGAAGTGAAATTATGGCAGGTCTTTACCGCAAGAAAGTTATGATTAATGCGGTAAACTATATCTATGGACTTGCAGGAAGAGACTTTACTGTTGATGATGTATATAAGATTTTTGCAGAGTTAGAAGATTCTGTAGAAAACGGAACTGAAGTAGAACAGTTTAAGTACATTGGACTTAGAGAGTAATTACATTCACACAGTGGTATAAAGGAGATAAAAATGAGCGGTTATAATTTAAAAGAAGTTATGAGCAAACCGGAACGTCTTGCACCTGGACACCGTATGTGTGCCGGATGTGGAGCGACAATCGGTGTTAGAGCAGTTCTTCGTGCTTTGCATGAAGGAGATAGAGCGGTAATCGGTAATGCAACAGGATGTCTTGAGGTATCAACATTTATGTACCCATACACAGCATGGGAAGACAGCTACATTCACAATGCATTCGAGAATGCCGGAGCAACACTCTCAGGAGTAGAGACAGCTTACAAGGCACTTAAGAAAAGAGGAAGATTACCAGAGGATGAGAACTTTAAGTTCATTACATTTGGTGGAGATGGTGGTACATATGATATCGGTTTCCAGTCTCTTTCAGGGGCTATGGAGCGTGGACATGATATGGTATATGTATGTTACGATAATGGGGCATACATGAACACCGGTATCCAGCGTTCATCTGCGACACCAATGTATGCAGATACAACAACTACTCCGGTTGGTTCTGAATCTGACGGAAAAATGCAAAACAGAAAAGATCTTGCAAGTATTATTGCAGATCATGATGTTCCATATGTTGCACAGACAACATTTACACAGGATTTTAAGGATCTTCATCAGAAGGCTGAGAAAGCAATCTATACAGAGGGAGCCTGCTTCCTTAATATTATGACTCCATGTCCAAGAGGATGGAGATATGATACTGCAGATATTATGAAGATTTGCAAGCTTGCAGTAGAGACATGTTACTGGCCAATGTTTGAGGTTGACCACGGTAAGTGGACACTTTCATACGAGCCAAAGAAGAAGCTTCCAATCGAAGACTTCTTAAGAGAGCAGGGAAGATTCAAGCATCTCTTTAAGCCGGGAAATGAACACTTAATTGAGCAGTTCCAGGCAGAGGTTGACAGACGCTGGGAAGATTTACTGTATAAATGTGCAAGATAAAATAAAATTTTTTAATAAATAGGGTTTATTTTGAAAAAATATTTTGCTATAATGGTACCAGAGGACTATTATAAAAGATAACAAGGACGTGGAAATATGGCAAGAGTATTAGTATGCGATGATGCTGCATTTATGAGAATGACACTAATGAAGATATTAAAAGAAGGCGGACACACAGCCGTGGCAGAAGCAGAAGATGGTGAAGTTGCTGTTCGCAAATATAAGGAATATCATCCAGATGTTGTACTTATGGATATTACAATGCCAGGTGTTGATGGACTCGAGGCGACAAGACAGATTACAGAATATGACCCTAATGCACTGATAATCATGGTGTCAGCAATGGGACAGCAGGGAAAGGTATTTGAGGCTATTGCTTCAGGTGCAAGAGATTTCATTGTTAAGCCTTTTGATCCAAATAAAATTATCGAGTGTATTAATAAGTATATTTAAAATAATTGAGTTTATAGAGAGCAGTCATTTGTGACTGCTCTTTTTGGACTGTAAATGAAAGTTATTGTTCTGCATTTTCAGAATATTAATGCCTCAAAATGCAAATAGTATTTGCATCAGGAGGGATTATATGTTTAAGAATAACGAATTAATCAATGAAGAAACTGCCAATAAAGATAACAATCAAAGCGAAATCAATAAGATAGAAAACAGTAAAACAGAAGACGGCAAAGCAGGAGGCGGTAAAGCAGAAGATAGTAAAGCAGAAGATAGTAAAACAGAAGTTAATATAAGAAAAATGGGCATGATAGGCTGCGGCTTCGTAGGTTCAGCATCGGCATTTGCATTAATGCAGAGTGGCTTATTTTCAGAAATGGTCTTAATAGATGCTGATAAAGATAAAGCAGAGGGAGAGGCTATGGATATAAGCCATGGTGTTCCGTTTGCAAGTAACATGAAAATTTATGCAGGTGATTACGATGATATTGTGGATGCATCAATTATTATAATCTCAGCAGGAGCAGGGCAGAAGCCGGGAGAGACCAGACTGGATCTGGTTAATAAGAATGTTGCCATATTTAACATGATTATACCTGAAATAGCAAAAAGAAAGTGTCAGGGAATTTTACTAATAGTTGCAAATCCGGTTGATATTCTTACCCAGGTTGCACTGGAATTATCAGGTTTTCCAGAGAATCGTGTGATTGGTTCAGGAACAGTTTTAGACAGTGCAAGATTGCGATATAAGCTTGGCCAGCATCTGAGAGTAGACAGCAGAAGTGTGCATGCATTTATTGTTGGAGAGCATGGCGACAGTGAGGTTGCAGTTTTTAGCAGTGCAAATGTTTCCGGGGTTAAGATAGATGATTTCTGTGAGATGAGAGGGCATTACAGACATAAGGAATCAACGGAAAAAATTGCAAAGCAGGTTAGAAACTGTGCATATGAAATAATAGAAAAAAAGCAAGCGACTTATTATGGCATTGCAATGGCTGTAAAAAGAATATGCGAAGCAATAGTAAGAGATGAGAAATCCATACTGCCGGTATCTCACATGATACATGATGTGTGCGGAGTTTATGACGTTGTTCTCAGCATGCCTGCAATTATTGGTAAAAATGGATTTGAAACCGATGTCCCAATTGAATTAAATGGCGATGAGGCGATAAAACTTAAGCAGTCAGCAGAATCACTTAAAGAAATCCTAGACTCTGTGAAAATGGTACTAGTATAAATGTTTGATAAATGATATAATTGAATACAAGTATAAAACAAACGTGGGGGATTATCACATGGATGGAAATTCTAAGAAAAACAGCTCGATGTTATGGAAAATATTAACACCAATTACTTTTTCCGTTTTAGCAATTTTAATTACTATTTTTATTGCGCCAAAGGGAATTGCAACTATGTTGTTAGTTGTTGCGTTACTTGCTCAGGTTATTGTTTTGAATGTTGCTATTAATACAATTCTAAAACCATTACAGAAGATTGATAATGAACTTGAAGAAATTATTACCGATATTAATTCAGGTCGTGGTGATTTGACAAAGAGAATTTCTGTCAGAAGGAATGACGAAATTGGTGCTGTCTCAAAGTGTGTAAATGAGTTTATAGGGACATTGCAGAATATTATGTCAAGAATTATTTCAGATTCTAATGTTCTTGATGGTGTGGTTGGAAATGTTGCCAATAATGTTTCATCTTCTAATGATAGTGCCAATGACATTTCCACTATTATGGAAGAGCTTTCTGCAACAATGGAAGAGGTTGCAGCTTCAGCAGGTGAGGTAAGCTCCTCAACAGCAGGTATCGAGGCCAGAGTTAAGAAAATCTCTGACAGAACAGAGGAGATTACTGTACATGCGCAGGAGATGAAGGAAAGAGCTGCGTCTCTTGAATCTGGTGCTAAAGCTAACATGGAGCATACAAGCAAGGTTATTGGAGATATTACAAGAGAGATGGAGAGTGCGCTTGAGGGAAGCAAGAGTGTAGATCAGGTTGCACAGCTGACAGAAGAAATTCTTAGTATTTCCAGTCAGACAAACCTTCTTGCCCTTAATGCATCAATTGAGGCTGCAAGAGCTGGTGAGGCTGGAAAAGGCTTTGCTGTTGTAGCCGATGAAATCAGACAGCTTGCTGACTCGAGTCGTGAGACAGCGAATAATATACAGTCTATCAATGAGATGGTAATAGAAGCTGTCCGGGGACTTGTAGGTTCATCAGAGAAAATTATTACATATATTAATGAAACAGTACTTCCTGATTATGAGTCTTTCGTTCAGGGTGGGCAGTTATATAACGAGGATGCAACAAAAATTGATGAGGATATGAAGGCATATGCTCATGAGGTAAGACAGATTAAGAAGAGAATGATAGAGGTTGCAGAGGCTATTGAGGGAATAAACAGTGCTGTAGAGGAAAGCTCAAAAGGTGTCACAGATGCTGCGATAAGTGTTGACTCACTTGTGTCTGCAATAACTGAGGTTAATGGACAGATGGCTGAGAATAGCGAAGTTGCAAAGAACTTAAAAGAGGAGTCATCTAATTTTATTAACGTATAAATAACAATTACTGGCTGAAAGGGCACCATTTTCTTGATGAATATGAGGTGTAAAATGGGGAAAAAATATAGTTTTGATGAATTTTGTGAATATATTAAAGAGTATTCACCATGTATGGATGACTATCCATATGTACTTGATATAAAAGAGGATAGATATTATATATCAGAAAAGGCCACAGAGAGATTTGCAGTGCCTGCTTCTTTATTTACTGATGTAACGGAGACACACAGGCTTTTCGTATATCCTGACGATTTTGATGTTCTTCAGGAAGATTTAGGCAAGCTCATGTCTGGTCAAAAGGATACGCATAACATAGAGTATCGTTGGATTTCTAATGACAATGAACCTGTATGGATTAATTGCAGGGGGCGTGTAATAAGAGGTGATGACGGACAACCTCTCTTCATGATAGGCTGCGTAAATGAAATAGGCAGAGTGGCAAAGGCAGATAATCTTAGTGGATTAAAACAGAGTACTGTTTTAAAAGAAATTCTTTCTGATCCGAAGGATGCTTCTGAAATCAGCTGTTTCCTAAGAATTGGTGTAGACGGATTTAAAGGAATAAATGAGAAATTTGGCATTGATTATGGTGATAAAATTCTTCAGGGTGTTGCAAAATGCATACTTGATAATTTAGAGCCGGGTTATCAGGCCTTCCATGTTGTATCGGATGAGTATATTATTACTGCACCGAAGGAATGTGATGTTGAGGATTTACATGAGCTTTATCGCCAGATCAGGCGTTCTGTAGACCTGGTTATCGAGAAGAATAACTATGAAGCTTTGTATACAATATCTGGTGGAATAATTAATTGCAGTGATGTAGAGAATTATGAATATGGAGCCATGATGCGTCTTTCCCAGTTTGCTCTTAGCGAGGCAAAGACAAGAGGAAAGAATCAGGTATATATTTTCCAGAGTGAGGACTATGAGAGGTTCTTAAGAAGTAGAAATATTCTTGTCGTCCTTAGAAAAGCAGTTGAGGAGAATTTTGAAGGCTTCGATTTATTCTTCCAGCCAATTATGACCGCTGAGGAGAATGGCATTGCTAAGCTTTATGCAGCAGAGAGTCTGCTTAGATTCAGGACTCCGGAGGGAGAGATGATTTCTCCTATGGAATTTATTCCTATTCTTGAGGAGAGCGGACTTATTATTCCGGTGGGAAAATGGATTCTTGATAAGGCTGCTTCAATGTGTAAGGAATGTCAGGAGGTATACCCTGATTTTAAAATTACGGTTAATCTCTCATATGTACAGATATTAAAGAGTGCAATTCTTAATGAAGTATTTAATGTAATTGCAAAACATTCACTAAAGCCGGAAAGTCTTGTAATGGAGATGACAGAGAGCGGATATCTTGAGGATACTCCGACAGTAAGAAGGGTATGGAACAGCTTAAAGAAGTTTGGGGTGCTTATTGCTATTGATGATTTTGGAACAGGTTATTCAAATCTTACAAGTATAAGTAAGCTTACACCTGATATTGTCAAGCTCGACAGAGGCTTTACTGTAAAAGCTCTTGAGAATGTATATGAGAATCAGCTCATGGAGCATGTTATTCAGCTTGTACATAGTATAGACCTTAAGATTTGTATCGAGGGAATTGAGACACGAGACGATTTAGACAGACTTTCTCCTATGGGAGCTAATTATATTCAGGGTTACTATTATAGTAAGCCATGTTCAAGAGATGAATTTCTTGAGAAGTTTGTTTATTCGAAATAATAGGAGGAATAACTGATGCATAACAATGAATCAGCAGAAAATTATTTGGAAACAATATTATTATTGGCAAAAAAATTACCAGTTGTACGTTCTGTTGATATTGCTAATGAACTTGGCTATAAGAAATCCAGCGTGAGTATCGCAATGAAAAATCTTAGGGAGAAGAACTTTATTACAGTAAGTGATGCAGGTTTTATTACTCTTACTGATGCAGGATTAGAGATTGCAAACATGATTTATGAACGTCACCAGATTATTTCAGAGGTTTTGGTCAGACTTGGTGTTTCAGAGGAGATTGCAGTAGAAGATGCATGTAAAATAGAGCATGTTATCAGTGCTGAAAGCTTTGCGGCTATCAAGAAACATATAGGAAAATAAAATTTGCCACAGCATTATGTGCTGTGGTTTTTTGCGGAAAATAAATTGTTTGAGGTATTAGTATGAAGAAATTGCTGATTTATTTGAAAGAATACAAAAAGGAATGCATAATTGCGCCACTTTTTAAGCTCTTAGAGGCATCCTTTGAGCTTATTGTACCACTTGTTATCGCTGCAATTATCGATAAAGGTATTCAGACCGAAAATACAGGATATATATATATGATGTGTGGAGCACTTGTGGGTCTGGCATTAATTGGATTTATCTGTTCAATAACCGCCCAGTATTTTGCGGCAAAGGCAGCAGTGGGATTCTCCACTAAATTACGACATGAGCTTTTTAATAAGATTCAGAGTCTGTCATTTACAGAGATGGACAAGGTTGGAAATTCAACACTTATCACAAGAATGACGAGTGATATTAACCAGGTGCAGTCAGGTGTAAACATGGTGCTTAGATTGTTCCTTCGTTCGCCATTTATTGTATTTGGTGCTATGATTATGGCTTTTATTGTAGATGTAAAGGCTGCCTTGATTTTCGTTGTTACAATACCACTTTTATCAATTGTAGTATTTGGAGTGATGCTTGTAAGCATTCCGCTTTTTAAGAAGGTACAGTCAGGATTAGATCAGGTACTGGGGAGAACAAGAGAGAACCTTGAAGGAACAAGGGTAATCCGGGCTTTCAATAAGCAGGAACAAGAGATTGCTTTATTCAATGAAGAGAATATGATTCTTACAAATATGCAGCTTATCGTTGGAAGAATTTCTGCGCTCATGAATCCACTTACCTTTATAATAATTAACTGTGCAACAATTGCTGTAGTCTGGATTGGTGGAAAGCAGGTTTATTCCGGAGTAATATCCCAGGGTGAGGTTATTGCATTAGTAAACTATATGTCACAGATTCTTGTGGAACTGGTCAAGCTGGCAAACCTTATCATTCTTATAACAAAGTCTATTGCCTGTGGTAATAGAATTGGAGAGGTTATGGAATTAGAGCCTTCAATTACTGAAGCAGAAAATGTCAGGGAAGCGTCAGCAAATGATTTAGGGGTTAAAATGACAAAGTATGATGATAATGCCCTTACATTTGAACATGTATGTATGAAGTATGCCGGTTCAAAAGAAGATGCCCTTACAGATATTGTTTTTTCTGCAAAAAGAGGCCAGACAATCGGAGTCATTGGTGGAACTGGTTCAGGAAAGACTACCCTTGTTAATCTCATTCCAAGATTTTATGATGTGTCATCAGGAAGAGTGCTGGTAGATGGCTGTGATGTCAGGGATTATCCACTTACAGAGTTAAGAGACAGGGTTGCAGTTGTAATGCAAAAGGCCGTACTTTTCAAAGGTACCATTGCTGACAATCTCAGATGGGGAAAACCTGACGCAACAGAAGAAGAGATGTGGAATGCCTTGGAGGTAGCACAGGCTACTGACGTGGTAAAGGGAAAAAAGGATGGTCTTATGCACATGATAGAGCAGGGCGGTCGCAATCTGTCTGGAGGACAGAGACAGAGACTTACAATTGCAAGAGCTGTCATAAAGGACCCAGACGTTCTCATTCTTGACGATAGTGCGTCAGCCCTTGATTTTGCAACTGATGCGAAGCTTAGAGCTGCAATCAAGAATCTTTCGGGTGAGAAAACCGTAGTTATTGTATCCCAGAGAACGTCTTCGATTCAGTTTGCGGACAAGATTATTGTTCTCGATGATGGGGCAGCGGTCGGTATTGGAACACATGAGGAATTATTAGAAAAGTGTGAGATTTATAAAGAAATTTACGATTCACAGTTTAAGAAAGAGGAAGGAGGAATATAACATGAATAGAAGCATGAAAAATAAAGATACCATTGTTAAATTAATGAGATATATACGTCGTTATATTCCTCTTCTTGTTATTTCGCTTGTTCTTGCAGGAGTAACAGTAGCCCTTACACTTTATTTTCCAATTCTTGTGGGAAGGGCCATTGACTTAATTCTTGATAAGGGAAAAGTAGATTTTGAAGGAATAAAGGATATACTTACAAAAGCAGGAATTGCTGTTATGGTTGCGGCAGGAGCGCAGTGGCTTACAAATGTCTGTAACAATAAGATGACCTACAATATAGTAAGAGATATAAGAAAAGACGCATTTGCCAATATAGAGAAGATGCCCCTGTCTTATATAGATAGTCATTCTCATGGTGATATGGTAAGTAGAATTATCGCAGATGTAGATACCTTTGCTGAAGGACTTCTTATGGGATTTACGCAGCTTTTTACCGGAGTTGCAACAATTATTGGAACCCTTGGTTTCATGCTTTCAATTGATGTAAAAATCACAATTGTGGTTGTAGTTATCACTCCGCTTTCTCTCTTTGTTGCAAGTTTCATTGCCAAAAAGACATTCTCCATGTTTAAGCTTCAGAGTACTACAAGAGGCGAACAGACCGCTCTGATAGACGAGATTATTGGCAATCAGAAGGTGGTTCTGGCATACAACCATCAGGATGAAGCTATGGAAGAGTTTGACGAGATTAATGACAGATTGCAAAAGTGCTCTCTTAGAGCTATTTTCTTTTCAAGTCTTACAAATCCTTCTACAAGATTTGTAAACAGTATTGTATATGCCAGCGTTGCGATTTTTGGTGCGCTTCGAGCGATTGCAGGTGGAATATCAGTCGGTCAGTTGTCATGCTTCCTTTCATATGCAAACCAGTATACAAAGCCTTTTAATGAAATATCGGGAGTTGTAACTGAACTTCAGAATGCTTTGGCGTGTGCCGGAAGAATTTTTCATCTGATTGAGGTTGAACCGGAAGCAGAGGATTCTTCTGATGCGGTTACGCTTACAGATGTAAAAGGGGAGATTGATATCGAGGATGTATATTTTTCATATACACCAGATCAGAAGCTTATTGAGGACTTCAATCTTCATGTAAAGCCTGGACAGAGAGTGGCTATTGTCGGTCCAACAGGATGTGGAAAGACAACTATCATTAATCTTCTTATGCGTTTCTATGATATTAATAGTGGAAAAATAAAAGTGGATGCAAATGATATTCAGGAGGTTACAAGGGAGAGCTTAAGAACAAATTATGGTATGGTTCTTCAGGAGACCTGGCTTAAGAAGGGGACAATCCGTGATAACATTATTATGGGCAAACCTGATGCGACAGAAGAGGAAATTCTTGCTGCTGCAAAGGCTTCTCATGCACACAGCTTTATCAAACGTCTTCCGGAAGGGTATGATACAGTTATCACCGAGGATGGAGGAAATTTATCGCAGGGACAGAAGCAGCTTTTGTGTATCACAAGAGTAATGCTATGCCTGCCTCCAATGCTAATTCTTGATGAGGCAACTTCTTCTATTGATACAAGAACAGAGGTAAGAATTCAGAAGGCGTTCATGACAATGATGAGGGGGCGAACAAGCTTTATCGTGGCTCACAGACTTTCTACAATCAGAGAGGCTGATATAATTCTTGTAATGAAGGATGGCAAAATAATAGAGCAGGGTAATCATGAAACCCTGCTCGCAAAGAACGGCTTTTATGCTAACCTGTATAATAGTCAGTTTGCATAGAGAACACTAATGTATTGCTTAGTTAGCAGGAACCGAAGCAGGAGTCTGAGTTGAAGGCTCTGGCGGTGCCTGATAAGAATAGGCATTTGACTGTTTTGCAGCATTATTGGTAAGAACAACCGGCTCTCTGTAGTAAGCCACTACAGGGGTGCCGACCTCAACCATTTCATATAGGGCCCTGGCTGTTTCAAACGGTGCGTTGACACAGCCATGCGACCCTGAAGTCTTATATATTTCTCCGCCGAAGCTGCTTCTCCAGCCGGCGTCGTGAATTCCAATATTATAGGCAAAAGGCATAAAATATTTAACATCAGATGCATAATTTTCTCCAACAAGAGTTGCATCTTTTTGTTTATATACAATCTTGTATACTCCATCTACTGAACCGTTTGAGGCATTGATATTTCCTGATACTATGTCGGACTCTAACATCAGCTGTCCATCCTTATAATACCAGAGATGCTGTTTAGTGTAGTCTATTTCTATGTAGGTGTTACCAATGTCATCCGGACCACTCTGTTTAGCGGTCTGTTCATATACAGGTTCCCTTTCAACGGGTTTGCCACCTTTCAGGTCTGAAATGATTTGCTCAGCTTCTTTTTTCTTGTTTATAACCCAGCCATAATCACCGCCTGCAACAGAAATTGCATCTCCGGAAGAGGTTGCAAAATTTCTTGCATCTCCATAAGTGTTGTACTTATAGGCAAGCTGTTGAACATAATCCTTAACCTTATCTTCAAGTAAAGTTACATTACCATCATCTTCAACCTTAAGCATCTTAAGAATGTCTGTTTTTGACAGGTTCTCGTCGACATTTTCAATCTGATAGTGAATAGTTGAGTTTGTGTATGAATCAAGCTGGGATAAGGTTGATTTAATTATGTCATTATCCTTTGTTATTTCTGGCTTTTCATAACAATTATCGGAAAGCTTAATGGAATCAAGCTGATTATTTACTGCATCAACAATCTCTTCAGATACCTTTTCCTTAATAGGGGAGATACCTTCCACTTCATCTACAACAGTGTAGTTTTCTGCTGTAATATCAATATAGGCATTCTGTGGTTCCTCAATATATTCCGGATTGAAAAGATTCATGGATGAAATTATGTTATCGAGAGCAACTGTATCATATGAAGCTGTTGCTTTTAGTTCATAATTTGATTTTTTCCAAATTGAAAGAGGCCATGCAAATGCATTCTGTTTTTTTAATATAGAGGCTTCTTCTCCGGAAGAGACATACTGGTAATTGAAATCAGAACCAATAATATTGTAATTATTATCTTTTCTGTCTTTTACCAGAAGAAGATAGCC
>JAXJVZ010000400.1:0-3409 GCA_036308285.1 Agathobacter sp.
CTAAATTACTATTTAATTCATCAGAAAGATGTAGTTACAAGAAGAACACAATACGATCTTAATAAAGCAGAAGAAAGAGCACATATTGTACAGGGATTAATAATTGCCCAGGACAATATTGATGAAGTAATAAGTATAATAAGATCAAGCCAGACAACAGCTGAAGCAAAGACAAGACTTATGGAGAGATTTGAGTTATCAGACGCGCAGTCACAGGCAATTGTAGATATGCGTCTTAAGGCTCTTACAGGTCTCGAAAGAGAAAAGTTAGAAGCTGAATACAAGGCATTAATGGAGCAGATTGCAGAATTAAGAGCAATTCTTGCAGATGAGAAAAAACTTCTTGGAGTTATAAGAGAAGAGATTCTAGTAATTTCAAATAAATATGGTGATGAAAGAAGAACACAGATAGGATTTGACGAGTATGATATGTCAATGGAAGATCTTATTCCAGAGACAAATACAGTCATAACAATGACAAAAGTCGGATATATAAAGAGAATGAGCACAGATAATTTTAAAGCTCAGCATCGTGGTGGAAAAGGAATAAAGGGAATGGAAACAATAGAGGATGACTTTATTGTAGAAATGCTCATGACAACCTCTCACCATTACTTAATGTTCTTCACAAATGCAGGAAGAGTATATCGAATCAAAGCATACGAGATACCTGAAGCAAGCAGAACATCAAGAGGAACAGCTCTTATTAACATAATACCTCTGCAGCCAGACGAGAAGATAACAGCTATGATTCCGATTAAGGAATATGAAGATGGCAAATATTTATTTATGGCAACAGCAAAGGGTATGGTAAAGAAAACACCTATAAGAGATTATGAAAATGTAAGAAAGAATGGTCTTGCAGCAATTAATCTTAGAGAAGATGATACATTAATCGAAGTAAAAGTAACAGATAATTCTGAAGATATAATGTTATTCACAAAATTCGGAAAATGTATAAGATTTAATGAATCAGATGTAAGATCAACTGGAAGAACAACTATGGGTGTAATCGGTATGAATATCGATCAGGATGATATGATAATTGCAATGCAGACAGCATCTATGGGAGAATCTGTACTGATAGTATCTGATAAAGGACTCGGAAAATGTACATTAATAGACGAATTTACAACACAGAATCGTGGAGGTAAAGGAGTAAAATGTTACAAGATAACTGAGAAATCTGGAAATGTAGTAGGAGTAAAATCTGTAGAAAAAGAAGACGAAATAATGCTTATCACAACTGAAGGAATTATTATAAGAATTAAGGTAAGTGATACAACATTATTAGGAAGAGTAACATCAGGAGTAAAACTTATTAACTTAGACGAAGGAATAAGTGTAGCAAGTGTAGCAAAAGTTGTAGAAGACAAGACACTGATACCACCTGAAGTAACAGAAGAAGAGTCAACAGATTCCGAATAAAACCCAAGGCTGTCATTTATGACAGCCTTTTTAACTATAGTGAAAAGATGAAAAATATATAGTTAAAGAATAGAAAATATGTGACAAGTAATAAACAGAATAAATAATTGTATGCCCACAATTTTATAAAATAAATGTGGATAAAATAATAAAATAAAACAGAAAAAGTGGAAAAGTGAGAAAAATGATTAGAGAGATAAATACATCAGAAATAACAAAAGTAGTAAAAGAAATGTGTATAGAAGCAAATCATTTCTTATCAAAAGATATGGATGAAGTTCTGAAGAAAGCAACAAAAGAAGAAACGTCAGAGATAGGAAAAAAAATATTAGACCAGCTTCAGGAAAATTTAAAAATAGCCGGTGAAGAAATGATACCAATATGCCAGGATACAGGAATGGCAGTATTTTTCGTAGAAGTAGGACAGGATGTACACTTTACAGGCGACTTAATTGAAAATGCCATAAATGAAGGAGTACGACAGGGATATACTGATGGATTTTTAAGAAAATCAGTAGTATCCGACCCAATAGAAAGAATCAACACAAAAGATAATACACCAGCAGTTATCCACTATAGTATTGTAGAAGGTGATAAAGTAAGGCTTATATTTGCACCAAAAGGATTTGGAAGCGAAAATATGAGTAGAGTATTTATGCTTAAACCTGCAGATGGAATAGAAGGTGTAAAAAAAGCAATTCTAACAGCAGTAAAAGATGCAGGTCCAAATGCATGCCCACCAATGGTAGTAGGAGTAGGCATAGGTGGAACATTTGAAAAATGTGCAGTTTTAGCAAAAAAAGCATTAACACGCCCAGCAGGTGAACATAGTGAAATAGAATATGTAGCAGAAATGGAAGAAGAAATGATTGATAAAATCAACAGCCTTGGAATAGGACCAGGTGGATTAGGCGGAAGTACAACAGCACTAGCAGTAAATATCAATACATATCCAACACATATTGCAGGACTTCCTGTAGCAATAAATATATGTTGTCATGTAAACAGACATGTAGTAAGGGAAGTATAAGAGAGGTAAAAAATGGAAAAAAAGATAAATACACCAATAACTGAAGAAGTAACGAAAGAACTTCGAAGTGGAGACTATGTATATATCACAGGTTATATGTATGTAGCAAGAGATGCAGCACATAAAAGAATGATAGAAACTCTAGAAGAAGGAAAAGAATTACCAATAGATATAAAAGATGCAACAATATATTATATGGGACCATCACCGGCAAGAGAAGGAAGACCAATAGGGTCAGCCGGACCAACAACAGCAACAAGAATGGATAAATATGCTCCAAGGCTTTTAGATTTAGGTCAGAAAGCAATGATTGGAAAAGGAAAAAGATCTAAGGAAGTAATAGATGCAATAATTCGTAATAAAGGAGTATATCTTGCAGCAGTAGGAGGAGCAGGAGCATTATTATCAAAGTGTATAAAAGAATCAGAAGTAATATGCTATGATGATTTAGGAGCAGAGGCAATTAGAAAGATTTATGTAGAAGATTTTCCGGCAATAGTAGTTGTAGATAAAGATGGAAATAATCTATATGAATCAATAATAATGAGTTAGATGCTCGGATATAAAAGCATATATTTTGTTATGCATATTTTTTAAAAAAATATAAAAAAAGTATTGACAAAAATATAGATAGTTAGTATTATATTACTTGCTCACGTAAGTGAATAATATGTGCAGAAGTACTCAAGAGGTCGAAGAGGTGCCCCTGCTAAGGGTATAGGTCGGGTGACCGGCGCGAGGGTTCAAATCCCTCCTTCTGCGTTAATCTTTTAAAAAAGATAAAAAATATTATTGACATACATGAATAAATATGATAGAATATCAAAGTTGTCGCTGATAAATATACAATTCAGACAACTTAATAAAATTTAAAAGAACATTGAAAACTGAACAGTGAAAAACCTTGAAAGATTCTAATGAATAAATTCATGGCAATTGATAATAAGCTTC
>JAXJVZ010000401.1:0-2326 GCA_036308285.1 Agathobacter sp.
TTATAGGGATGATAAATAATTTTGTATATGAAAGTACTAATATTTTGATACCGTATTCATATACTATATCAGAGGTGATGGTATGTTAAAAAAATTTTGTTTTTTGGGAGCGCTCTTTGTAATAGTATTGGGAAGTCTTGCACACTTTTTCTATGATTGGTCGGGAAACAATATACTAATTGGACTTTTTGCGCCAGTAAATGAATCAACATGGGAGCATATGAAATTAGTTTTCTTTCCCATGTTGATATTTTCTATTTTTGCTTATTTTAAATTGAAGGAGGAATATCCTTGTATTCTTTCCTCCTTATTGTCTGGTATATTAATTGGAACGTTTCTTATCCCGGTTGTTTTCTATACATACTCTGGAATTTTGGGAATGAATGAATTTTTGGGGGATATCACTACGTTTATTTTTGCAGTAGTTGTGAGCTTTATTTCTATATATAAATCCGCACAGACTTGTCGCTTCCAAAAATTTTCATCTATTCTTTATTGGACTGTTTTAATATTGATATTATGCTTCTTTATTTTCACAATTGCCCCGCCTCCAATAGGCTTATTTGCCGAGCCCTAGTTCATAAACACTTGTTTAATCTTGCTTCATTTTTTATTTCACATATTCATTACTGCTACAATAATTACAAGTATAAGGCAAAGTACAAATGGAATTGCATACAATATTCTTGCTCGATTCCTGGTAATCCATTCAAATTTCTTGCCCAGAAAATACAATGGAACTGCAATAATGCTCTCAAAAACAATCATGATAAGTATCCATTTTAATCCCCATAATAAACTTTTTGCCGATAAATCCTTGTTCAATACACAATGCATTACTCCCATCAGTGCAATGAGAACAATAGTGTTTTTTATATCTTTTACAATATCATATGACTTACCATCAGAATCCGTATTCCAGCCCAGATATTTTGCAAATATTTTCCTTTCCTCATGTGCAATATCCTTAGCAATATCCATGAAGGAATTACCTTTCTTTTCTTCCTCATCAACATAATTCCAATACACTTCTGTATTAAAAGAATTAATATCTGCTGTATCATTCTTCATTTTCTGGCAAAGATTCATGGCTCCGGTCAGCTCTTCCATTTGTTTCTGCAAATTGTGCATATTAACATCAAGAACAGTGTCCATCGATTTTGCTCCGTCTAAAAGATCTTCAATATCATTTACAGACAGACCAATTTTTCTCAAAATAATTATTTTCTTTAAACTCTCAACATCTTGATCCGAATAATCACGATATCCATTTTCTGCTCTTTCCGGATTGATAAGTCCTTCTTTTTCATAAAATCTTATTGTTGCTCTAGGAACATTTAGTACCTGCTCGATGTCTTTAATTGTCATTTTGATGTCCTCCTTATGTGTTTCTGAAGCAACTTTAAGCTATAAACAAGGTTTACAGTCAATACTTTTCTTAAAAAACATATACTATCTTCATTTTTCATAGCTACCAATTAATTTAATGACATTTTCCTATTATGTGTCAACAAAATTTCTTTTTGTAATTGCATTAATCTTGCTTCACTAATTTTTGCATGCTATAATTTTTAAAAAGCAATATATTTTCTTAATTAGCATAAAACATTTGTTTTTATGTTTTCTAAATTCTACTAATGCATGACACGTATTATTTTTGCATTATCGAATATCCTATCTCGAAAATTCTTGCTTTTTAAATTCACATGAAATAGCAGGAATTAAGTGGATAGCAGTTATGAACGCTGGAGCGTTTTTGAACATGGCTGATATAATTCGTAAATTCCTGCACTACAAATGAATAGAAAGGAAAATACGAATGCAAAAGTCCAAATGATGGACTTACTATTGATGATTTCAGCAAAACAATCGGGTACGCTTGTCTTTATAAAAGCCTTGCAGAAAAAACAGATGAGATTCCTTTGAATGAAATAACAGTTTCTCTTGTCAGAGAACGATATCCAAGAAAGCTTATATATGCTTTAATAAATAACGGATATTCTATAACTGAATATTGCTCTGGAATTTATTATGTAACTGGAAATCTTATGTTTGCAACACAGATTATCGTAACTAGCCGTCTTGATAAGGAGCATCAGTGGCTTCGCGTTCTTTCTGCTAATGCAAAAGAGGAAGATATTATTAATTTTGCATATGCAAGTAAGGACCTTACCACGCAGGGAGAACATAATAATGTTGATGCAATTTATCAGATTAGCGTAATGGCCAATATTGATTTATATGAAGAATTGAAACGGAGGAAACCGCTTATGTGTGAAGCTTTGAGAATATTAATGAAAGATGAACTTGATGAGAGTATGGAGAA
>JAXJVZ010000402.1:0-3250 GCA_036308285.1 Agathobacter sp.
AAACAATATAGTAAGCAATTATGCGATTATTATATATATTACTGGTAAATCAAATTGTGAGGAAACTTGGATTTTTGATCAAATGGAGAATGTGCTGGTGCTAAGTGTATAGGCTTACAATAGAGCTATTATTTTATAACATTAAGAGTTATAGAGTAATAGCTTTTTTGTTTAGTATAAAAATAATAGTAAACGCCTCATAGTGAGTACTCTTATTTTCTATCCCTCTCTGTTTTAAAATATCTGTAGAGTAGTTCGTGTTTTTCGGCACGAATTTCACAAATTTCCCAACTAAAGGAGGCAGATATTTTGAGAAAAAACACGAGAACAGATCAAGTAAAGCTACAACATTGGGCCAGATTAATTCATGAATGCCAGAACTCTGGACTCAAGAAAAAGGAATGGTTAGCAAACAGAGGTATAAGCAAAGATACTTATTATTACTGGTATAAAAAGGTTCAAACCGCCTATATAGAGGCTATGGACATTCCTGAAACCTTACCTGCTACTGAATTTGTTGCTTTACCAATACCAACTGAATCAGTTCCTACTGTCAGCAATGAAGTAATTGATAGTAAGCCCGCAGTTGTAACCATGCATGTTGGCAAAGCCACGGTTGACATTCCTGAAAACACTTCAGCCGAATTCATTAAAAAGCTAATTGGAGCCCTTGCCTATGTTGAATAATGCGTCTGGTTTCAAACGAATTTATATTGCTTGTGGGCATACTGATCTTCGCAGAGGTATTGAAGGGCTTGCCACCATAATTCGGTTTCAATTCCAACTGGATCCTTATGATAGAGATACTCTCTTCTTATTCTGTGGTAAGAAGAATAATCGAATAAAAGGATTACTTTGGGAAGGAGATGGATTTCTACTTCTCTATAAGAGACTTGAAGTTGGAGCTTTTAGCTGGCCCCGTAATACATCAGAAGTTCTTGAAATAACTCCACAACAATACAAGCTTCTTATGGAAGGTTTTTCTATCGTTGCAAAGCATCCAATCACTGAGCTGACCAATCCACCAAAGGCAATGTAGCTTTGTGCAATACGTAGAAATTATATTTTTTCTTTATGAAATATTTTTAGTTGTAATTGATACTTATCCACGAATAATAGGCAGACAGTGAATTATCACACCAAACGCACTGATTTGTTATTGATTTCGTGGATAATACCTCTGAAAAACTGAGATTATTCAGTTTCTCAGAGGTGTTATCCACCGTCAAAATGCCAACTGCTTAATACCAGCAATTAGCATTATTCAGGCGGTTAAGCTATAATAAAACTATCTTATTTAGGGAGTTCCATTATGGCTATTAAGTACACCGAAGAACAACTTAATACGGTTGACAAGTCACTTCTTGTGCAGATGTTCCTCAATCTCCAGGATGAAATGGTAAGATCTAATAATCAGGTTGATTTACTTACCCAAGAGGTGCAGTCGCTCAATGAAAAGATGCAGGTCATGATGGAACAGCTTGTGTTATCAAACAAAGCTCGTTTTGGAAGTTCTTCTGAAAAGATGGACGATTCAGCTCAGATTTCCTTCATGGAAGTAGATGGAACAATCATTTTCTTTAATGAGTCTGAGGCTGTATGTGATCTTTCGGCAGAAGAACCTGATGATTTAGATATAAAACCAAGAGGCAAGAAAACACCTGGAAAAAAGGAAGCTGATATGTCAGGTCTTCCTGTTAATCGAATAGATCACTACATGAGTAATAGTGAGCTCATCGATGAGTTTGGAGAGAATGGCTGGAAACAGCTTCCAGATGCAATCTCTAAACGCTATAAATTTATACCTGCAAAAGTCGAGGTTGATGAACATCATGTTGGTGTATATGCAAGTAAAAAAGATGGACACATGGTAAAAGCAAAGCATCCAAGTGGACTGCTTAATTCTAGTCCTGTATCACCATCACTTGCCGCAGCAATCATGAATGGAAAGTATGTTAATGCAGTTCCTCTTTATCGATTGGAAAAGGAATTTGAACGTTATGGTTTAGCAATTACCCGTCAAAACATGGCAAACTGGATGATTCGTCTAGGTGAGACATATATATCAGTTATGTATGATTACCTTCATCAGCTGATTTATGATTATCATGTTATTCAAGCTGATGAGACACCTGTACTTGTAAACAAGGATGGACGAGCAGCTGGAAGCAAGAGCTATATGTGGGTATATCGTTCAGGATACATGAATCCAGAAAAGCAGATAGTGCTTTACGAATACCAACTTACTAGAAATGCTTCACATCCACGAGAATTCCTAAAAGATTTCAAAGGAATCTGCGTTACAGATGGATATCAGGTCTATCATACTTTAGAAAAGGAAAAAGAAGACTTAATCATTGCAGGGTGCTGGGTTCATATGAGACGCCGCTTCGAGCAAGCCCAGGAAGTAATTCCCCAAAATGCTCGTAAAGGAACAGTTTCATATATGGCTATGAAGCAAATCCAGGCAATCTACAGAGAAGAAGGCAAGTTAAAAGACCTTACTTCGGAGGAGAGACTTGAGCAACGACAAGAAATAATAAAACCGCTTGTGGATGCTTTCTTTGTGTACCTTAAAAAGAATCAGGCCTATGTTCCAGGAACAGGCAAGCTTCGTGATGCATTCGTCTATGCATTAAATCAAGAAAAATACTTAAGAGTATTTCTTGATGATGGTGATGTCCCGATTGACAATAATGCTAGTGAGCGGGCAATTCGAGGTTTTTGCGTCGGCAAGAAGAATTGGCAGATGATTGATACAATCAATGGAGCTAAGACTTCCGCCATGATATATAGTATAGCTGAAACAGCGAAGGCTAATAACTTGAAACCTTATGATTATTTTGAGTATCTTCTTGAAGAGATACCAAAACATATGGAAGATACAGACCGCTCATTCTTAGAAGAATTATTGCCATGGTCAAATAAGCTTCCAAAACATATCAGAAAATAAAATGCAAGTACAGTCGTCAATCTGGCGGCTGTAGATTTATGATAAGTACCGACTATGGAGCGTTCTCAATAAAATGGCTAAGATGACAAGCCAGATAGTCTGAGCCTTTTCAGACATAGAGTATATACCAAGCCACTTGCATACCAGATAAATCCCTACGATAATTACAATTGGAAATAAAGGATGATAATGGAATGCTCCTCTAATATCAAATCGCAACAGGCATAAAAAGGCCCTGCTCATGCCACATCCCGGACATGGATACCCTAGAAAAAGTTTAATTGGGCACTTATATAC
>JAXJVZ010000403.1:0-2845 GCA_036308285.1 Agathobacter sp.
CATATACTGTTCAACCCGAAAAAATGTAGATGCAGTATACGAAATGTTATTTAAAGCAGGCGTTCCTGTAGTAAGATATCATGCTGGAATGAGCAATGAAGAAAGGAAAAATAGTCAGGATGATTTCATTTACGACAGGGCTCCGGTAATCGTTGCAACAAACGCATTCGGTATGGGAATAGATAAATCAAATGTACGCTATGTAATACACTACAATATGCCACAAAGCATGGAAAACTATTATCAGGAGGCCGGTCGTGCAGGACGAGATGGAGAACCTTCACGGTGTATTCTTCTTTTTTCAGCACAGGATATAATGATTAATAAATTCCTGCTGGAAAGCAAGGACTTTTCTGAAATAAGCGAAGATGATGCCGAGCTGGTCAAAGAGCGTGATGCGCACCGTCTTCGAGTAATGGAAATGTACTGCAGAGGCACCGGATGCCTTAGAAATTACATATTAAATTACTTTGGAGAATCAACTGACACTCCGTGTGATAATTGTGGAAATTGTCACAGAGACTACAAAGAGCAGGACATGACTGACCAGGCAAAATGGGTAATTAACTGCGTTGCAGAAACAAAAGGCAGGTATGGAATAAACATCGTCCTTGGTACACTATTAGGAGCCAATCGTGCCAGAATAAGAGAGCTTGGAACAAATAATTTCAGAAGCTACGGCAAGTTAAAAGAATTTTCCGAGGATGAAATTCGCGAACTTATAATGCTGCTAATAGATGAGAACTATCTAATCCAGACAGAAGGAAGATACAGCGTTATAAAAATGGGAAAAGATATAGACAGACTCCGCGACGAGAACACCAGGATTATCCTTCGAAGATACGATGAAAAAGAACCAGAGCGCAAGAAGCAAACCGGAGCAAAGAGGAAAAAGACGGACCAACTAACCAGGGAGGGATATGATTTATTCGAGAAATTAAGGGCACTTCGTCTTGAAATTGCAAGAGAAGAATCCATGCCGCCCTATATTATTTTCAGTGATAAAACACTAATTGATATGTGTGTAAAAAAGCCTTCAAACAAAGAAGAAATGCTTAATGTATCAGGTGTGGGTGAACATAAATTTGCAAAATACGGTGAGAGATTTATTGCGAGGATAAATGAATAATATTTAACTCGACAAACGAAATATCAAAAATTATAATTGAGTTAAACAAAAATTACACTAAAATTTTTTGAAAATAATTTTAAGAGGTGTCTTATGGCAAAAGCAAAGAAAAAGCCACTCAAGGTCGTAGCACCGAGTGGATGGTATTATATGAACAAAACATCTATGACAGTTGAAGATTTAGCAAGAGGTTTCGATGCAGATTTGTACGATATTGAAGTATGGGTTGAAGCTGGAGTCCTTGAGGTTGGTGTAGAGGAAAAACTCAGCATCGATATAGAGCAGTGCGAGCTTGATTTGGGGGATGAATACAGCAATGAATTTATCGCAGACAATGGTATTAATTCTGTTTTCTATATTTCATTTAAGTCATCTGAAGAAGAAAAATGTATGCCAATTTTGAAAGAGATGCTTACAAGATTAGATGGAATGTTGTGTGCCGATTCAGATGATTTTAGCCCAATTATCAGAGTGTCATAATTATGCTATAACTTTTTTAAAAGTATCAAAGATATTTGTTTGCATAATGACATAAAAAGACAAAACATAATTTTATTAAGGTATATTTTTAATAATAGGAAAGTAGCAATTGAGAGGTTGTGTTTCTGAAAATATTAAGATTAGGGGATTTGACAATGAATAATATTTATCAGGTAGAAAACAGTTATCATTTAATGGAGGGACTGGATTCAGAGTTTTTAGTGGTCGCTTCATCGAAAGAAGAAGCAAAGGATGTATGCCTTAAGCTTCTGGCTGAGGATCAGGACTCACATATTGAAGCAATAAAAGAAAATATTAATAATCTGCAAAAAAGTCTAAACAAAAACTGGACAGAAAATGATGACAGTGCAGCTGCAGTATTTATGAGAAGAGCGCTGGAGAGAAGCAGGGAGAATATAGAGAATTATAGAAATCTGCTTAAGAATTTTAATGGATATAAGAGAGAATGTCTTACAGTACATCATATAAGTCCCAGATTAAAAAATGGACACATTCAGTACATAGAAGAATAAATCAAAACATATTTCATAATGCAATATACAAAAAATATAGAGCAATAAAAGCACAGCACAAAAGTATAAAAAAGAAAAACACAAAGTATAAAAGATAAAAAATGGAGCGAAAAATGAAATCAAACTTAATTAAAGATACAACAAAAGAAGAAAGAATTGCACTAATAAGAAGCTGGGTCCCGGTAGATGAGTCAATGGAGGACTGCGAAATGGATTTGTGGGATATTTACGCGGACTACATTAATGGAACTAAAGAGATTGCAGAAATAAATGCACAGATGACAGGAACCTTCTATACAGAGGAAGACTTACAATAGAAGCTCAGTAAGCAACAAAGCCAAGTAAGCAACGAAGCCAAGTAAGCAACGAAGCCAAGTAAGCAACGAAGCTAAGTTGGAAACAAAGCCCAATTAGTTATAAGGCTGTGTAAGTAACAAAGACATATGAAATAAAATTGTCTAAAACGATAATGGGAGATAAGCAAAATGTCATATACACCGCAGGATATTCTGAAATATATACACGAAAATGAACTCGATACAGACTTTTTACTGGCATTGACAGGACATACCTGTAACTTTTCAATAGGCGAGATTGCAGATAAGGAAATTGTAAAAAGAGATGACTCATATTATCTGGTTTCAAAATCCTTCTCGCTTGATATGAAAATTACAGATGATGAGATTCTTACAGCTGCCATTAA
>JAXJVZ010000404.1:0-5758 GCA_036308285.1 Agathobacter sp.
ATTATTTACTGTCGCTATTACCGTTGTCATCAAAGCTAAGCGGTGCCATCACAAAGAAAACCCTGTCCTTATAGGTCTCGCACACCATCTCATCTGCCTGAGTACATACATTCCAGCTGAGATTTGCCTTGCTTTTAAGCTGTTCTACAAATCCGTCAACATCATCTTCCACTTCGAATACATATCCAATATATGGAATTGTTCCAATGTATGGACTAAATACTGCACCGGACTTAAAACCATCAACTTCCTCACTAAAGCCCTGCAAAAATCCAGGCTCAACCGCATTGTACCCACAATCCATTGGAACATTTTCATTTGCCGCAAGCTTCTCTGCAAGTTCCTCCGTTGTAATTGCATCATCGTCCTTTACAATTTCTACAAAATCATCATATATTCTGTATCCAACTGTATCCGGATGTTTTTCTCCTCCGCATGCTGTAATCGAAAGCAAAAGAGCTAAAATAATTGATGTCAAAATAATTTTCTTCATATTTTCCTTCTCCAACTATAGATAAAATTCATAGTAACTTTTTATTACTCTAAGCAAATATTTCTGCGATAGCGTCAATCAGCTTTTCAAAAAATGCAATTACAGAATCCCAGAAGCTCTGTGATTTGATATCAATGCCAAGCTTATCAGCAATCTCTGATGCCCTGTCAGCTATTGTATCCCAATCAAGATCCAAATCCTTTAATTTTGTAAGAAGTGCAAGAATCTTCTCAATATTCTCATCTGAAAGATTGAGCTCGTATTTCTTTGCAGCCTCTTTAATCGCAGCTCTGATATCATCTTCATTATCAAGTGCTCCATTGGCAATCTGCTGCTTTAGCTCTGCAATCATTGCCTCGATTGTCTCCGGATCTCCATCTATGCTTTCATTAAGCTCTCCGGTGGTTACAAGCTCATCCATTGCAGCATCTACAATTTCTTCGTCAATCTTGTCACCTGTCATCTCCTCATATGCTTTAAAAATTCCGACTAATGCGGCTGTTCCCGATATGGAAGTCGGACCTGCAACAATAATATTTGCATCACTAATTCCCGCTGTTGCCAATGCATTTTTGTACATACCAACTGTACAATAATTGATATTGTAGGTTGATATACTAAGACCATCACCCTTCTTTGCTTCTGTGATTACTACAGATGAAAGAGAGCGTGTTCCAATTTGAGAGGCTGGAATATATTCTCCAAGATACTGGTGTTCCTCATCATTTGACACATAAATTACATCATAATTGTCAAGTGAAGCAGGATCAATTCCCATAAGTGAAAGTACCTTGGCTTTCTGTTCCTCCGAAAGATTTGCTCCCAGTGCTAAGTATGGCTTGTCCTTCTCACTAATTACAACCTTATCTTCATTATCTGAAACTGCCACATCCTTATTATCAGCTCCTGTACCGGTAGTCTCAGCATTCTTATCCTCAGCCTTGTCTTCCTTATTTTCTTCCGTCTTTTCTTCCGCCTTTTCAACAGTCTTGTCTGATGTATTATCATCTGACTTGCTGCCAGTCTTGTCCGAAGCATCCGACGCGCTGTCAGATGACTTCTTATCTTCAGCCTTGTCTTCAGCCTGGGCAGATGACTTATTGTCAGCCTGGGCTCCTGTGCTTTCTTCTGACTGTGCATTGATTTCCTCTGATTCAATTACTGCATCTGCTGTATTTTCCACTGCCAAAACAGGGGTTACAGATGAGACTGTTAATCCTAATACCGTAATTGCTGCTGCCATTCTAAAATTCTTATTAATCATGTCTTTACTCCTATTCCCAAATATATTCTATCTGTACTTTATCTTTTTTATACAAAACATTGGCCTTTGCCCCACACACAAGCGGCATCATTGGCGGCATATGTCCTATATCAAGGTCCATAATTACCGGAACATTGTATTCACTGAGTAAGTCTGTAACCGCCCTGTAATGGTCAATTCCAAACATTTCTTCTCCAATGCACATCGGCCGTCCAATCAAAAAACCTTTTACATACTTAAACCATCCGGCATTTTTCATATGCCAGATTGCTCTTCTGATAGACATAACATTAAGCTCACAGGCCTCTAAGAACCAGATGATTCCGTCTTCCTTGTATTTCTCTGCAAACTCTGAAACCTTGTCATACCTTGTTCCAGTCAGATTAATAAGGCAATCCATACAACCACCTAAAAGTCTTCCTGAAAATTCCGCTTCATTTGTACCAAACGCAACCGGAACCATATCTTCTGTACAATTATATCCCGCAAGCGGATGTTCCTCGTCCTTAATTCCTTCACGCTCCCATTTGTCATAATTGTGAACACACGAAATTTTTCCCCGCAACAAATCAAATGAATCCTGCACAGCCTCATGCCATTCTTCCATTCCAAAGGTTGCTGCACATGGTCCATAAATTGCAGCTGTATCTGCTAATGTAGCTGATAGAAAAACGAAATTAGTATTGTCTGAAAATCCCATAAACCATTTAGGTTCAGACCTCTTCACTTCCTCAAAATTAATAAATGGGACAACTTCGCACATCAATTCACCGCCACCACAGGAAATTATAACATCACTTTCCTCTGAGGTGTATGCACCATTTATTTCCAATCCACACAGCTTAGGTGTATTGCTTATTCCTATCCCTTTATCCTCATAGCAGTTTGGACCTAAAACACATTTATATCCCATGCTCTCGAATTTCTTTAGAGCATTATTGAATGCACTTTTGTAAGGCTCTGTCGCACAACCAAAGGCCGGTGCCACAAATCCAATTTTTCCCTCGTCAGCAAGGAACTCAGGATATCTCATTTACAATTCCTCCTTTTAGTATCTTCCTTAGTTCCATAATAACATAACCCCCCAAAAGAGCAACCATAAAGAACCATAAGAAAAAGAGTGTGTCATCATACACACTCTTACTATACTATAGTATATTCAATTTGATACTTAAATTTTTCTGAAGAATATTTTAAATACGATTTAATATTTTTCCAGAGAGAAAATTCCTTATGATAATTAAAAAATGTATCATACATAATTCCCTGTCTGTTACACCAGTTATAAATATCAATAATGCTTAAGCGGTTTACTTTTCTAATGTTCCCCATAAAAATTTCAACTTTTGAAAGCTCTATCTCATTTCTTACATACAAATGAAAAATTGTACTCGGACATTCAATCATGATTCGTCCCGCTCCCTCAGGTTTCCTCATATAAAATTCCTCCAAAAACGCCGTCCATATTCCTGTTACTATAGTACTACACTTTGGAATTAATTTCCAGTAAAATTTTTCTTTTTCTATATTTAGTCTGACTATACCCCGGTCTCGTCAAAATGTGGTATAAAACTCTCCTCTGCAACCTCTCTTTCCTGAGTAAATCCATTCAGAACACCTATTTCCAAAGCATAATCAACTAAATGATTATACTCTCTTTCTGTAACCCTCCTGTTTAACTGCGGATACTTTTTTACATGTGCAAGCGGAGTATACTGACTCATGAGGCTTATATATATTTTATTCCCATAGGTACGGTTCAGATATTTTATTATGCGCTTTGAATCCTTCAGTCCGCCTGGAAGTAAAAGATGCCTTACGATTACACCTTTTCTTATTATTCCTTCTTCATCAAAACTGCACGAAGACTGCTGCCTTACCATCTCCTCAATCGCAAGCTTTGCAACCTCCGAATAATCTGGTGCATTAGAATATTTACCTGAAAGCTCAGTGGACATATATTTAAAATCAGGAAGATAGACGTCAACTATCCCCTCGAGTCTTTTTATACTGTCAGCCTTTTCATACCCACTCGTATTATATACAACCGGTAGCTTCATCCCCTGGTTTCTGGCACCCTCAACTGCCGATATCACCTGGGGAAGATACTGTCCCGCAGTTACCAGGTTGATGTTATTTGCCCCCTGCTCCTCAAGCTCGAGAAATATCTCTGCAAGCCTTGACTCATCTATTATTTTTCCGGTCTTTCCCCAGGATATTTCCTCATTCTGGCAAAAAACACAATGCAGATTACATCCAGCGAAAAAAACAGCCCCGGATCCTTTTTCTCCGGAAATGCATGGCTCTTCCCAGTAATGAAGCGCCGCTCGTGCAAGCACTATCTGGTCCGATACTTTGCATATTCCTTTTTTGTTTTCATTTCTATTTGCGCCACATTCACGTGGGCACAGCACACATTTATTATATTCTTCGTATTTTTTCATGTTACCCTTGCCTAATTCCATGTCTATATACTAAAATATATTATAATACTATTTACTAAAAGGAGAATAACATGGAAAAAAGAAATTGTCTTGTTGCTCAGTCCGGAGGACCAACAGTTGCCATTAATGCAAGCCTTGCAGGAGTAATTTCAGCTGTAAATAAATCTGAAAATTACGACACATGCTACGGTGCTGTAAATGGAGTTCTCGGAATCTTAAACGAGAATTACCTTAATCTCAGCGAGATTTTTGACACACCTGCAGCAATCGAAAAACTCAAATCAACACCTGCCATGTACTTAGGTTCATGCAGACATAAGCTTCCTAACTTAAAGGACGACGATTCTCCTTATGTATATATATTCAATCAGTTTAGCAAGCTTGGAATCAAAGCCTTTTTCTATATAGGCGGAAATGATTCCATGGATACAGTTCTTAAATTATCTGATTATGCCAAGAAAATCAATAGTGATATCAGAATTATTGGTATCCCTAAGACTATTGATAATGATTTATGCATGACCGACCACACACCCGGCTTTGGTTCTGCTGCTAAATATATTGCATCTACAATGCTTGAAATTGCTCATGATACTTTCATATATGCAGTTAAAAGTGTAACTATTGTAGAGATTATGGGACGAGATGCCGGCTGGCTTACAGCAGCTTCCTCTCTTGCCCGTACACAGTACAGTGATGCACCTCATTTTATCTACCTTCCAGAGGTTGCATTCAATAAAGAGAAATTCCTCTCTGACATCAGGACTGCTCTAAAGGATAAAAATAATATCATTGTTGCAGTATCAGAAGGAATACGCGACGAGAATGGCGAATATATTACAGCATCAAGTGCTGCTGCTGACCAGTTCGGTCACAAGCAGTTAAGCGGTGCCGGAAAAGCTCTTGAATTCCTTGTTAAAGAAAATATAGGTGTCAAGGTTCGTTCGGTTGAGATTAACGTACTTCAAAGATGTGCTTCTCACCTTGCGTCACTTACAGATATTAACGAATCCTTCAATCAGGGAGCAAAAGGTGTTGCCCTTGCCGAGGAAGATCAGACAGCTACCATGGTCTGTCTTAACAGAATTTCAAACTCGCCTTATGAAGTTGAATACAGCCATTCTCCTATTAAGGATATTGCAAATGAAGCCAAGTCAATTCCAAGGGAATGGATTAACGAAGATGGCAACGACATAACAGACGAACTTACTGAATATTTACTTCCACTAATTCAGGGCGAAGTAAGCATCACTTACGAAAACGGAATACCATCATATATGGATGTAGCACATCTGAAGGGAAACTAGAATGAAAAAACAAATACTTATTGGTAGCGGTATTGCAGCAGGTGTGTTGCTTGCCGCTTACCTTGGAATGGCTGGATATTTTACCAGCCATTATCTTTGGAATACAACAATTGGCGACCTTTCCTGCGGTGGAAAAACTGCCCGGTATGTTGTCGATACAAACACAAAAAAAGCAGCCGGCTATCTTCTTCTGGTAAAAGACAGAAAAGATAATAATTACAATATTATCGGTTCTGATTTCAATTACCAG
>JAXJVZ010000405.1:0-2825 GCA_036308285.1 Agathobacter sp.
AGATTTAATTGTAGAATCACTACTATTTGTAGGAGGGTTTATAATTTCGACTTCCACTCCAGTTTCGGCATAATATTCATCAGCTATTTTCTCCCAGACATCAGCTACTTCTGGTTTTGTGTTCCAATATCTTACAGAAGCAGTCTGTTTTTCGGAACCACAACCAGCTGCCCCAATTAGAAAAAGCATCGAAACTATACCTAGTATTGCTTTTTTCATACACACTTCCACCTTTCATATTAAGTTTTATACCATAGTTCTAACATATCAGACAAAAGGACTAAAAACAATACTTATTTCCTATTTTTTTGACAAAAATGATAAAAAATTTGAGATAAAAAATAGAAAAAATATTTATTTGTAACAAATTGACAAAATATACCATATGATTTTTGGATAATATTTTTTTAAAAGATATTGACAATTAATTGGGTGTTGTTATAATAAAAATAACATATGAACAATTATTCATACGTTTCTCAAAATAATTAATTAAGGAGTAAAATATATGAAGAAACAATACAAAATCGAAGTTGATTGTGTAAACTGTGCTAATAAGATGGAGGAAGCTGCAAAGAAAACAGCAGGAGTTAAGGATGCGACTGTTAATTTTATGACACTTAAGATGTCTGTTGAATTTGAAGAAGGTCAGGACCCTAAGACTGTTATGAAGGCTGTACTTGCTAACTGCAAGAAGGTTGAGGATGAATGTGAGATTTATCTCTAGTTGGAGAAGTCTCCCACTTCTATAAGTAGTGAGTATAGATGATACTTGTCTCAGTGGGGAGTCTCAATCTCCAACTGAGATAAAAGCCTCTGGCGGATTGCAGGAATGCGCAGAGGAAGATGTCAGCAAAGCTGACGCGCATTCCGCAGTAAGAACGCTGGAGCGTTCTTGAATTTATTAATATTTTCCGTCCCGCACTAAATAACCGCAAGAGCGGAACTTAGAAGGAGACCAAAAAATGGAATTTATGACAGGAGTACAGACAAAGGAACATCTTACAGTAAGTCAGATTGTATCTGGTGAGTATGAGGGAAAGAACATCAAAGTAAGAGGTGCGATTCACACAATAAGAGATATGGGTGATGTTGCATTTATTATCTTACGTCAGGCTGAAGGGCTTATTCAGTGTGTATATGAGCCTGGGAAATCTCAGTTTGATATTAAGAGCTTAAAGGAAGCTGATACAGTTGAGGCTTGTGGAACTTATAAGGTGGAGGAGAGAGCTCCACATGGTTTTGAAATCAGACTTGATACAGTCGGGATTTTATCAGAGCCTGCTGCACCAATGCCGCTTCAGATAAATAAGTGGAAGCTTTCAACAACTCTTGAGACAAAGCTTAACAACAGAGCAGTAGCTCTTAGAAATCCAAGAGAGAGAGCAGTTTTTAGAATTCAGGAGGCAATTACAAGGGGCTTCAGGGATTTCTTATATGAGCAGGGATTTACAGAGATTCACACACCAAAGCTTGGAGCAAAGTCAGCTGAGGGTGGAGCAAATCTCTTTAAGCTTGAGTATTTCCACACACCGGCGATTTTACAGCAGAGCCCACAGTTTTATAAGCAGATGATGGTCGGAGTATTCGACAGGGTGTTTGAGACTGCTCCTGTATTCAGAGCTGAGAAGCATAATACAAAAAGACATTTGAATGAATATACATCGCTCGATTTCGAGATGGGATATATTGATGGCTTTGAAGATATCATGGCGATGGAGACCGGATTTTTACAGTACACAATGAATCTTCTTAAGACATCATATAAGAGTGAGCTTGAGTTATTAAAAATCGTGCTTCCGGATGTAAGTAAAATCCCGAGTGTAAGATTTGATGAAGCAAAAGCAAGAGTTGCTGAAAAATATGACAGACAGTTTAGAAATCCATTCGATTTAGAGCCGGAGGAAGAGCTTCTTATCGGAAAATATTTCAAGGAAGAATACGGAAGCGATTTCGTTTTTGTAACACATTATCCTTCAAAGAAGAGACCTTTTTATGCCATGGATGATCCAGAAGATACAACATACACATTAAGTTTTGATCTTTTGTTCAGAGGACTTGAAATTACTACTGGCGGACAGCGTATACATGATTATAATATGCTTATGGAGAAAATTTCAAAAAGAGGTATGGAAACAGAAGGAATGGAGCATTACCTGTCAGCATTCAAGCATGGAATGCCACCACATGGAGGATTAGGAATCGGACTTGAACGTCTTACAATGCAGCTTATAGGTGAGGACAATGTAAGAGAGGCAACATTATTCCCTCGTGATCTTAGCAGATTAGAACCATAGCACGTAAAGGAAGGAGCAAATAATGAATCATTTAGGTACAAGAGAGCTGGCAACAGATCGCCTTACTCTTAGAAGATTTGAGATAGAAGATGCAGAGAACATGTTTTATAACTGGGCTAATGATCCTGAAGTTACAAAATATCTTACATGGCAGGCACATGCATCAGTAGAAGAAACAGAAGAAATATTAAAGGACTGGGTGTCACACTACGATGATGTCAAGTTCTATCAGTGGGCAATTGAACTTAATGAGCTTGAGCAGCCAATCGGTTCAATCGGCGTAGTTAAAATGAATGAAGCCACAGAATGTGTGTCAATAGGATATTGCATTGGAGCAAAATTCTGGAAAAAGGGATATACTACAGAAGCCTTAAAGGAAGTAATCAGATTTCTGATTGCAGAAGCAGGTGCAGGAAGAGTTGAATCCTTCCATGATGTAAATAACCCTAACTCAGGAAAAGTAATGTTATCAGCCGGAATGGAGTACGAAGGAACTCTAAGAAGAGCTGATGTAAACAATCAGGGAAT
>JAXJVZ010000406.1:0-2813 GCA_036308285.1 Agathobacter sp.
CGAAGATAGATCCAGATGATAAAATGATAAATTTCTTCATTGCAATGGATTTCGAGAGAATGGGGCAGGATAAAGAGGCATTAAAATATTATAAAAAAACAGGAAATAGATATTGTGAGAGACTGCCATATATCTGGTTAAGAAAAGGCAGAGTCTATACAGCTGTAGAATATTTTAACAATATGTTCGTAGAGGATAAATCAGTATATTTAGTAAAAGCAGGTCTGATATATGTTGATTATCTTGGAAAACCTCGAAGAGGATTGAAATACCTTCTCAAAGCATTAAGTCTGGCAAGAACTTACGAAGAAAAATTCGAAGCCTCAAAACAAATAGCTAGAGCATACTACTATATGAAAAAACCGAAGCTTGCTGGCTATTATGCAAAGGGCGCATATCGTTTCTTAAAAAAATTAGGTGAGGATAAGCAGAAATTACCAAAAAGAACAGGTGATATTGCATGGCTCGAATTATGTATTGGTAATAAAGAAAAGGCCCTAAAACTTTTACAGGATATGGATAAACACATTATATGCAGAGAATGCAGATGTGAAAAATGTTATGAACAGACATTATTCTTAGGTGATATATACGCAGCTGCAGGAGACATTAACAAAGCAATAGAAATGTATGAGGAAGCCATAAAGCGCAACATATTATGTGATGAAGCAAAATGGAAATTAAAGCGGCTAAGAAGGAAAATGTAATGAATAAAATCAGAAGAAATTTTAGAAAATGCAGCGCGACATATTTCATAATATGGCTGATAGGTATTTGTTATTTTACTTATAATTTGTTTAAAATTAACAGCACCATTCCCTATGAAGAAAGATGGTATGGTACACTTGCGATTGAAGACCCAAGGATATTTGATTTAGTGGTCATAATTTTTATTCACATAATTGTATGGATATATGTTGTCAAGTGGAGATCAAAAGAATTCTATGCTGATATGAGAAGAGAGAGCGTCATAGAAGAAGAACTTCTCGAGGATTACGATTTTGCAAGAAAGCTGGAAAACGAGGCAATTGGTGAAAAATACATGATTTCATACTATAATTTCCAGCCTGCGAGAATAATTAATTTAGACAGAATAATCTGTATGTATGCCCAGGATATAAGAGGCGGCAGGATTACTGATTCAAAACATGCAGTAGGCTTAATAAATGACAGCGGAGCAATGTTTTCAATATCAGTAAAAGACCTGGATACAGCAATTGACATTATTAAACAAATTAAACTCAGCCATCCTTATATTCTTACTGAAAATCCAGCAGAGTTAGATAAAATATACTACACAAATTATAAAGAGCTTATAAGAATTTATAATCAGCAAAAAAAATAAGAAAAAAGCAAATATTGTTATTTGCACATTTTATATGGTATATTAGTAAGGATAGAAGCAATTTTTACAATAATTGTAACTTGCTGAGGTTGCGAATTAAATAAAGATATTTCGCATATTATACATTTTTAATTTAAACAAAAATATTGTAAAATTATTGCATAACTAAGATTAATAATTAAATAGAAGAGGAGAAAGCTTATGGGAAGAGCAGGCGCAGGCGGAGGAGGCGGACACATTAGTCATTCTGGTAGTGGCCATAGAGCTGGACGTTCTGGTAGTGGCCATCGTGTTGGGAGTAGCAGTGCTAGTCATCGTCCTGGAAGTGGATTAAACAGTTATAGTTCTCGTCAACCAAGCCGACCAAGACATCATGAACCAATGGGAGGACCAGGAATGCCACCACCTCCACCAAGAAGAGGACCAGGAATGCCACCACCTCCACCAAGAGGAGGATATGGTTATCGACGTACATATCATGGCGGTAATGGAATGGGGTGCGGTGGAACAATTGCATCTATGTTGGCATTAGTGGTATTGTGCATAGTGCTTGTATTTGCATTTAATGCTGTTAATAATCGAACAGGATATTCTGATAACTCATCAACAATTAGTACTATTGAGAGAACGAAATTAGACTCAAAAGATCCATATATGAAAGATTGTATTGTTGATGAATTAGGCTGGATTAATAATGTTTCATATACTTCTAATAAGTTGAGTACTTTTTGGGAACAAACAGGCGTGCAGCCATATATCGTTTTAAGGGCATATGATCCAAATCTTAAAAATGATGAAATGAAAGAGGAATGGGCGAAACAATATTATGATTCGCATTTTACAGCAGAAAATATTTATCTATACGTGTATTTTGCGGAATTTAACGAGAATGAAGTTGGATATTCATATTGTGTTAATGGAAAAGAAACAGAATTTGTTATGGATAATGAGGCCCAAGATATTTTTTGGAAGAAGCTAGATTATTATTGGGGTATGGATGAAAATGAAATATCTACAGATGATGTATTCATTAATGCATTTAATGATACTGCAAAAATTATAATGAAGAAACATACTACTCCACTAGATGTTACGAAATGGGTAATTATTTTTGCTGTAGTAGGAGTTGCAGGTGTAACAGTTGTAACTCTTGTAAAACAGAAGAACAAGCGCGCAAAAGAAAAGGCAGAAGAAGAGCGCAGAATCCTTGAGACACCAATCCATGACATGGCACAGAATGATCTTGAAAGTAAATATTTACAGAAATAAAAAACATTTTTTAAATTGAAAGGTAGGTAATAATTATGGGTTTAGCAGATACTTTAGCAAGAATTCCAAAGATTTTGGAGGCAAACATTAATGCAATGTTAGACAAACTTGAGGATCCATCAAAAATGATAGATCAGCTTTTAATTGATTATAAGAAGGATTTAGCTGATGTTAAGCGTGATACAGCAGCTGTTATGGC
>JAXJVZ010000407.1:0-7033 GCA_036308285.1 Agathobacter sp.
AGATTACAACATTCTATGATAAAATAAATTAATCTCAGTTGGTAAGACTCCCGCTTCTATAAGTGGTGAGTAGAAACATATTTGTCTCAGTGGTGGTACAATCCACCAACTGAGATAAAAGCCTCCGGCGGATTGCAGGAATGCGTAGAAGAAGATGTCAGCAGAGCTGACGCGAATTCCGCAGCAATAACGCCAAGGCGTTATTGAATTTTAAATAGCAGCTATAATGTCAGCAAATTCCGCATTTACCACCTTTGCAAGATCTTGTGGATTAACTTTGATGGTTGTGCCGATTCGTCCACCACTTACATATATCTGGTCGAAAGCCCGGGCTGTTGCATCTATTACTGTAGGGAATTGTTTTTTCATCCCAAGTGGACTGCAGCCACCACGAACATAACCAGTAATATTTGTTAATTCTTTTACAGGTATCATTTCTACGGATTTTTCTTGTACTGCTCTTGCTGCCGCCTTTAGGTCAACTTCCCTGTCGATTGTAATTACAAATACATAATATTTCTTACTTTTACCCTGCATTACCAAAGTCTTGTAGGACTGTTCAACTGGCGCACCGGTTTTTTCTGCTGTGTGTAATCCATCTATAAATTCATCACATTCATATGTTAAAAGCTCATAACTTACCTTGTTTCTCTCTAATATTCTTACTGCGTTTGTTTTTACTTCTTTTCCCATTTCGTGCCTCCATGTTGTTGTTATCTGTATTTATACTTTTTTCTTTCAAGAATGCTCCAGTTTTCTTGCTGTGGAATGTGCGTCAGCCTTGCTGCCAGCTTCTAAGTTCTTGCAAAAATTCTTCATTTTCACTTCCATACATGCTGTTCTTCTGCCAGACTGCATTGAAATCGTGAACTAAATTAAATTCTGGTAATATGATTTCTTTTATTTTATTGGCTTTTAATAATTCTCTACCTACGCATTTGTATAACACACTTATTCCCTGATTTGCCATAAGCATTTCTGTAATAAGCTCTATACTTGTAAAATCGCACTTATTTTTAAAGTTGTCGATTGCGTATCCCCGTTCCTTCAGATAATGCTCGAAAACAGCTCTGGTACCCGACCCTGGCTCTCTTGAGATTAATCTGTGTTCAAATAAATCCTCAAGGGATTTTATTGAATCTGCATCATAATTTACACCACAGAAAATTGTAAGCGGTTCCTTTCTTAATAACCGATTTTCATAGTCATCCTTAGAAAAATACCCCTCTGTGAGCACAATGTCAAGCTCTCCACGATCAAGCATCATAAGTAACCTTGCCGTATTTGCAACCGTAACCGACAACTCCACATCCGCATGCCTGGTCATATATGCCACCAGAAACTTAGGCAAATACGCATCCCCTATAGACAAAGTAGCACCAATCCTGTAATTCCTTTTCTGCTTAATCTGGGCAATCTCGCTCTTCAACCTAATCTCATCATGAACCAGAGTATGTAGAGCCCTCTTTAAATACTCCCCCTGCTTAGTAAGCATCAGTCGCTTATTCTCATAAGTAAACAGCTTAACATCATAATAATTCTCCAGATATCTGATGTGCCCCGAAATCGCTGGTTGCGTCAAATTGAGTAACTCTGCCGCCTTTGTATAATTCATGCACTCACATACCGTCAAAAATGTTTCCGTCCTAAAATCCAGCATATTTTAAACCTCTGTATCACACCTAATATTTATACCAATATTTTATACCAATATATCATACCTAAATATTTCATCCCTCTAATAACACACCCAAATATTCTATCCCCAATATCACACCTAAATATCTAATATCAATATTTCTCATACCCTCTCCTACAATGCGCGACCCCCTACCCTCGAGAATTGCCGTCCTGCAAATGCCTGTATATACATGTTTGTTGACCGTTACGCAACATCGGCACTTAATGAGCGTGGTGCCAAAGGTGCCATGCGAATTTAGTACCGCTATGTTGAGTACCCGAGCGAGAGCGTGTCAACAAACATGTATATACAGGCATTTGCAGGACGGCAATTTTCGAGCCATAACACAATTTTATAACAACATAAATATTTATAATTTTTTATTATTGTAGAGCTAATGTATAATAATTTCAAGAGCTTTAGGATATAAAAAATCTGGAGGAAATAATAATGAAATTTACAAAGAAATCAATCCCGGGAATTCTGATTTGCATTTTAATCGCTGCAATTTCAACATTCCTTGGAAAAATCACAATCGGAAACGTTTCACTTGAAGTTATAGGTGCACCTGTTTTTGCAATTTTAATTGGTATGATTGTTACCCTGATCAACCCTACACTTTCAAGTGGCCAGACCTTCCAGTCAGGAATTAAGTTTACTTCAAAGAAGATTCTTCAGTGGGCCGTTATTATTCTTGGTTTTTCACTTAATCTTGGAACAATTGCAAAGGTTGGAACCCAGAGCCTTCCTGTTATTATCTGTACTATTTCAACATCTTTAATTGTAGCTTTTATCATGATGAAGGTGCTTAAGATTGACTCTAAGGTTTCAACTCTTATCGGTGTTGGTTCATCAATCTGTGGCGGTTCGGCTATCGCAGCTACTGCTCCTGTTATCGAGGCCGATGACGAGGAAGTTGCGCAGTCGATTTCAGTTATTTTTCTTTTTAATGTACTGGCTGCACTTATTTTCCCAGCATTCGGACATGCTATCGGACTTGGTTCTGAAGGGTTTGCAATCTTTGCCGGAACTGCTGTAAATGATACATCTTCAGTTACTGCTACTGCTTCAACTGCTGAAGGACTTTATGGTGTTGAAGGAATTCTCTCAACTGCAGTTACTGTTAAATTAACAAGAACTCTTGCCATTATTCCTATAACATTAGTTCTTGCATGCTACAGAATGTACCAGGCGAAAAAAGAGGGGGGAACTTCAAATACATTTGATTTCAAGAAGATTTTCCCATGGTTTATTCTTTTCTTTATCGGGGCTTCTATTATTACGACAATTGTTGGACTTATGCCGGAATCTGCATTTACAGCTTTCTATGCCGGAAGCTTTGTTTCTGCAATGAAATGGCTTGCCAAATTCTTTATTGCTATGGCTATGTGTGCAATCGGTTTGAATACTGACATAATTTCACTTGTTAAAAAAGGTGGAAAGCCTATCCTTATGGGATTTACTTGCTGGGCTGCAATTACTGCTGTTTCACTTGGAATTCAGATGGTAAGTGGTATTTATTACACAAATCTATAATATATAGAATCAATATCATTATTTATAAAATTTATTGCATAAACATACAACGGGAAGCCTCTTTTATGAGATTTCCCGTTGTTTATTATCCTATTCAAACTCACCAATATCTTCTGTCTCAATTACTTCTACATACTCCTCTTCAACATACTCTTCTCCTACAGTATTTGAATCTTTATTTACAGAATACATGGTCATCCCTAAAATTGAGACAATAACTGGTACAACAATTATCAGCATTAAACAAATGCCTATGGTTTTCCATATTTTTCTACTTCGGTTGTTTTTTATTGCCAATTGCTCGCTTATTTTTGCAAGCTGCTCAGCTATTTCATTTTTATTTTGGGTTTCCTTAATCTCGGCACCTAATAGCTCGCTTACACTTACCTCGAGAACGTCTGCTATTTTTGAGAGCACATCTGCATCGGGTACTGACAAGCCTTTTTCCCATTTACTTACTGTTTGTCTTACTACATTAATTTTGATAGCTAATTCTTCTTGTGTATATCCTTTTGATTTTCTGATGGCTTTTAGATTTTCACTAAACATGATTTGCCTCCTTGAATTTTGATGCCTTTAATCTACAATAAATTAGCCCGTTGCCACAAGCAACGCAAATTAACATTGAATCATAATTTATTATTTTTTCAAATATCTTGCTGTAATTGTGTCTGCGGACTCGAGCATCTCTTTTGGCGTTCCCGTAAATACAATTTGTCCGCCAGCAGTTCCTCCATCAGGACCGACATCAATTATATAATCTGCAAGCTTCATAACATCTGTATTGTGCTCGATTACAATTACAGTATTTCCCCTGTCAACAATTGCCTCTAAGATATCTACTATTTTTTCAATATCTGCTGCATGTAATCCTGTTGTTGGCTCATCAAGAATATATATGTTCCCCTTTGCCTTAATATTCTGGGCAAGCTTTACTCTCTGACGCTCACCGCCTGAGAAAGTAGAAAGTGGCTGACCTAATGAAATATATGAAAGTCCGACTTCCATAAGTGCTTCGAGCTTTCCTTTAATCTTCTTATTATCAGAGAAGAAATCATATGCCTCCTCCACACTCATCGCAAGGACATCTACAATTGATTTTTCTTTATACAATAATCCAACTGACTCTTCACTATATCTGCTTCCATCACAGTATTCACATTCTGTTGTTACGGGCTCCATAAAAATAAGTTCGGTTGTGATAAAGCCCCGGCCACTGCAATGCGGGCAGGCGCCCTTTCCATTAAATGTAAATAAGCCTGCATCTACACCATTTTCTTTTGCAAATACTTTTCGGATTTCATCAAAAAATCCCATGAATGTACATACCGTTGAACGGCCCGTTGCAGTTATTGCACTCTGGTCTATTAATACAACCTGCTCCTCGTATTGCTTTGCAAATACATCTCTGATAAGCGATGACTTACCGCTTCCTGCTACTCCTGTCACAACAGTGAGAATACCTGTTGGTATGTCCACATCAACATTTTTTAGGTTATGAATGTTTGCTCCCCGTACCGGCAAAAATCCTGTTGGTTTTCTAACCTTATCTTTAACTTTAATTTCAGTGCTTAATGCATGTCCTGTTTTTGTATCACTAATCAGCAGGTTCTCATATGAACCCTGAAACAGAATTTGTCCACCATTTTTTCCTGCAAGTGGTCCGATATCCACAACTTCATCGGCAATACTTATGATATCTTTGTCATGTTCAACAACTAATACTGTATTTCCTTTATCTCTCAGACTTCTTAAAAGTCTTACCATTCTGTGTACATCCCTTGGATGCATTCCTGTGCTTGGCTCGTCAAAAATATAAATCATTCCGCATAAGGAGCTTCCCATGTATCTTACAAGCTTTAGTCGCTGTGCCTCGCCACCTGAAAGAGTTGAGCTTTCACGATTCATAAACAGATATGGCAGACCAATATCTATCATTCTATCAAGTGCATCTGTCAGCTGTTTTACTATTGCAGTTGCTCTTTTATCCTGAATTTTTCCTAACTCTTCACGCAAGGCAACAAATTCCATGTCACACATTTCGGCAATATTATATCCGTTTATTTTACTGGAAAGTGTCTGAGGATTAAGTCTTTTTCCTTTACAGTCCGGGCACTCACACTCGTACATGTATTGTGCCACCTTTTTCAGGGTATAGTCCTTCTGTTCTTCAGGCGACTTCATAAGTACAAGACGCTTGAACTGGTTGTACACACCTTCGACCTTCTTGTCTACCCGCTCTCCTCCTGGTGTGTAGCTTCCATAAAGAAGAAAATTCTGTTCTTTTTCATCAAGTTCCTTCCAAGGGACATCTGTTCTGAAATGCTCAGGATGTCTGTAAACTTTCCAATAATATTTGTTTGGTCCGAATGCCGGAAGTAAGAAACAGCCTTGGTCAAATGTCTTTTCCTCGTCAATTAACTTTGTGACATCAAAATCTAATACCTTTCCAATTCCTGCGCAGGTTTCACACATTCCGTTTGGATTATTGAATGAGAAGTAAGATGCAGGACCGATTGCCGGCTCTCCAATTCTTGAAAAAAGTAATCTTAAAGACGAATACATATCACTGATTGTTCCAACTGTTGATCTGGCATTTCCACCTAATCGGCTTTGATCGATAATTACAGATGGATTAAGATTCTCAATTAATTCTACATTTGGCTTCTCATATTTAGGAAGTCTGCCTCGAATCCATGCGCTGTATGTCTCATTCATCTGTCGCTGACTTTCTGCCGCAACAGTTTCGAATACAATACTTGATTTTCCCGAACCTGATACTCCCGTAAAAACTACGATTTTATTTTTGGGTATATCCAAAGAAACATTCTTCAGGTTATTCTGCTTTAATCCTCTTATTTTGATTGGGTTCATGATTATCTCCTCATAAATTCTAACCTGTCTATTTTACAAAATCTTTTTATCCCACAGTCATCAAAACTACAATTGCTGCTAACACTAATGTAACAATATACGAAATTACCATTGTCAAAATAAGTAAGGCCTTTGTTATCGTAACTAAAACTCTCTGCCATTCTTTAGTTGAATTTTTATACTTTACAAATATTCCATTATTAGTAAGTACTACAAATATGATAGTAGATATTATGGCGGTAAGAATACTTCCTCCTATTGCACCAAGAAAAATTGCAATTATTGCAATTAAAATCGGTATCAAAATTATTGCTGCTAATGTGAATACACATCCCATGTTTTTTCCTCCTAGACCAGTGGGGACGGAGTTTTCTGGCTTTTTTATTGTCCCTCTTGGCTTTTTTCATTATATCATATTTTTTACAATGTAGCAGTTCAATAAAGTTCACCATGTTTGTTTTTTACAATGTACAAAATCCATCCCTGATACATTAAATACTATTGTCCTCGGATGGAATAATTAAATTACCACCTATACAAAAAATATTGACATCAGACAGTAAAATTTTGGATTTTTTATTACCCAAATGACTCTTAACTGATTATTTACCATCTATACAAAAAAATATTGACATCAGACGGTAAATATTTCAATTTATATCTTGCAAATAGTGACATTTAGCCAATTAATTACTGCCAATATAATAAATTTCTCATATTAGGTGGTAAAATATTTCTAAATAGAAAATATGAAAGATATCTTGGCAATCAAATTACCGCCACAAGTTAGCAAATTATTCTTAAGACAGTAAGTTTAACTAAACGCCATTGACTCCGTCCCCACTAACTCGTCAAAAATGCCAAAAAACTCTGTCCCCAATGGCTTCCCGCCAGAAGGGACACTAAAAATGCCAGAAACTCCGTCCCCAATGGCTTCCAAAT
>JAXJVZ010000408.1:0-3507 GCA_036308285.1 Agathobacter sp.
GCGATGGGACTTACTGCAAGGCAGCTTATATTTTCTATTGCAAGCGTAGTAGTCGGTGGCGGTATCGTCCTTCTTCTTTACAAGTATATCGGTCTTACGGGTTCTGCTTATGTGGCAATTCCTTGTGTGGCACCGATTGCACTTGGCGGATTCTATTCCTTTAATGGGATGAATTTCTACGAGTATATGGGAAAGAAACTGCATTTTATGTTTGGCAACAGGGCGCTTACCTATGTATCAACAGAGGGAGAGCCTACAATAAAGCAGTTAGAAGCAGAACAGAATGAACAGGTAAAGAAGAAAGGCAGAAAGGCAGAACAGGAGACTGTAACAGCTGATTCGGCTGTAAAGAAGCAGGAGGAGTTTGAAGCAATGAAGAAAAAGACGAGAAATATGCTGCTTGGACTTGTCGCAGTCATTGTGGCGGCAGTAGCAGGCATTGCAGCATATAAGGCAATGCATTAGAAACGAATAGTATCTGACCGCAAGGTCGGGAACACAGCCCGCAGGGTGAAGTTCCCGGCGGGCTTTCATTATAAGAAAGCGAGGTTAGAGACATGGGTTTATTTACAGACGGATTTAAGTTATTAAAGAAGGCGAGTGAGCCTTTGTATAAGACACCTAAATCCATTCAGGAAACCATAGAGATTATGGCGGTGGCTGAAAACGGCATTTTTGAAGTAAGCAAAAATAAGTATTCCAAATGCTACCGCTTTCAGGACATCAATTACACGACAGCAACCGAGGATGAGCAGATCGGTATTTTCGAGAGATACTGCAAGTTCTTAAATTCGCTGGATTGTAATTATAAGATTACGATCAACAATAAGAACAAAAACATGGATGACCTCCGTGATAAGGTTCTGATTGCTGAGAAAAATGATGGCTTCAATAATTACAGAAGAATCTACAATGACATCATTGAGGAGAAGATTATTGAGGGCAGACAGGGAATTGAGCAGGAAAGATACCTGACAATTACAATCGAGAGAAAGAATTTCGAGGAGGCAAAGGCACAGTTTGCCACACTTGAGGCAACGATACACAAGGCTTTCATAGAGCTTGGTGCAGAGATTGTACCTCTTAGCGGAAATGAGAGACTGAAAGTGCTCTATGACTATTATCATCTTGGAGATGAGGGCAGCTTTGATTTTGATATTAAGAAGGCAAAGAAGGTCGGAGCAGATTTTAAGAATGATCTGTGTAATGGAATGGTGAAATATTTTCCAGATCATTTTGAGGATGAGAGTAAATTTTGTAAGGCACTTTTTATCAAGAAGTATCCGAGTAGTTTATCAGACAGATTCATCAATGAGATTACTTCTCTTCCAGTCCATTCTATTACAAGCATTGATGTAGTGCCTGTGCCAAAGGATTTAACTACTAAGGTGCTTCAGAAAAAGTACCTTGGTATCGAGTCGGATATCATTAAACAGCAGAGAATCCGTAATAAGAATAATGATTTTTCTACGGAAATCTCGTATGCAAAGAGAACGGAGAAAAAGGAGATTGAAGAAATCATGGATGATGTTCGTGAGAATGACCAGTGCCTTTTCTTCGTGGGAGTTACTATTATTCTTATGGCAGAGAGCAAAAAAGAGCTTGATAGCGTCTGTGAGACAGTGGAGACTATCGGAAAGCGTAACAGCTGTACGATTGATACGCACTACTTAAAGCAGAGGGAAGCACTTAATACAGCACTTCCGATTGGCGTAAGACAGGTGGAGACAATGCGTACACTTCTTACCCAGTCGCTTGCGGTACTTATGCCATTTAATGTGCAGGAGCTTAATGACAGCACTGGCAATTATTATGGTATCAACCAGATTAGTAAGAATGTGAATATCGGAAACAGAAAGAAACTCATTAATGGTAATGGTTTTGTATTCGGTGTGCCGGGTTCTGGTAAATCCTTTTTCTGCAAGATGGAGATGGGAAGTGTATTCTTATCAGGCGATGACGAGATAATTGTCATAGATCCTATGAATGAATACTTTGATATTGCTGAAACTTACGGCGGAACTGTAGTAAATATGTCTACTTACACGGATAATTATGTGAATCCGCTTGAGATGGATGTATGGAGCCTTGATCCAAATGATTCCAAAGGAATGGTAAGGGAAAAGGGCGAGTTCATGCTTGGTCTATGTGAACAGTGTATCGGTGACAGCTTAAATTCCAGACAGAAGTCAATTATTGATAGATGTGTGAGAAAACTGTATATCGACATTGCAAGGAGCAAGGAAAAGTATATCCCTGTAATGAGCGATTTCTACGATATTCTTATGGCACAGCCGGAGGACGAAGCAAAGGACATTGCATTATCTTTGGAGCTTTTCGTAAATGGCTCACTTAATATCTTCAACCACCAGACAAATGTGGATGTAGATAACAGATTTACAGTCTATGGTATCAGGGACTTAGGCACCGAGCTTAGTCCTATCACAATGCTTGTAATGATGGAGTCCATTCAGAACAGAATTGTTGAGAATGGTAAGAGAGGCAAGGCAACATGGCTCTATATTGATGAGTTCCATGTCTTACTTAATTCAGAGTATTCTGCGAAATATTTACAGCAGCTCTGGAAGAAAGTAAGAAAGCAGGGAGGACTTTGTACTGGTATCACTCAGAATGTGGTTGATCTGTTACAGAACTACACTGCAACAACGATGCTTGCAAACTCTGAGTTCGTGGCACTCTTAAAGCAGGCGAATACAGATAGTTCCAAGATGGCGGAGGTTATCGGGGTATCAGAGGCACAGCTTCGGTTCGTAACTAATACCGCCTCTGGAATGGGACTTATTAAGTGTGGTTCGGTAGTAATTCCCTTTGATAATCAGATCAGCAAGGATACGGATTTGTACAGGCTGTATAATACCAACATTCATGAGAAGATTGCGGAACAGAAGAAAAAAGAAGCAATGCTGCAGTGATAACAGATGAATTTTTATAGAATCTATAGTATAATCAAGAGGTCGGATGAATGTCCGACCTTGATGATAATAAATTAGATATTCCCTATTTTTAGAAGGAAGCATATAAGATTCGATATGAAAAATAAATAAGGAAGCAGTTCTAAAATGTAGCATTTGTACCGGAGAACTTGTGGTTGGATTTTAAGATATGCATATCGTACACTTTGACGAGAATATGTTGATTGGGGATGCAGCGGACCTGGATGCATTTATGGAAATGTATGGTGTGGAAGCAATTTCCAAGGAATATTTGTAATTATTAGGGAAAAGAAAATTTGAATTTTACGCACTATTAACTTTTGGATATAAAGTGCCGATATTACAGATATAGAAACGGATTTCTGTATCAATTTTCAAGGAGGATGATACCATGATTAGAGCAGCTAATTTAACACAGGTAACAGATTATTATAAGAGCAATACTGTTAGTAAGCAAAATAACACAGAGAAAGCAAAAGATGTGCAGCCCAATGCACAGAAAATAAAATCCAGCGAAGATAAGTTATCTTCTAAGGCACAGAAATATCTGGAA
>JAXJVZ010000409.1:0-1971 GCA_036308285.1 Agathobacter sp.
TCTTCCACATTTAGCGCATTTGCCAGCATTTTATTCTGTATCTCTACAGTCTTTTTTAATGCAGCTAATCTCTTTTCATTAATGGCATATCCGTCTAATATATATTTTTTCAAAACAGAATTTGCCCATTGACGAAATTCAGTTCCTCTCTTTGATTTTACACGATATCCTACAGAGATTATTACATCTAGTGTGTAAAATGGGACTTTTTGCTTTACTCCAACAACACGCAATTTTTGCGTGTTGTTCTCTTTTGTTAACTCTTCTTCTGAAAAAATATTATTAATGTGTTTTCTAATTGTCTTTTCATCACGTTCAAACAATGATGCCATTTGATTAGCACTTAGCCACACTGTTTCATTATCAACTGCTACTGTTAATGATATTTCTTTATCTTTTGTTTCAAACAAAACAATTTCATTATTCTCCATGCACTCCTCCTTTTTTCTTTAACTATTCGGAAATTCCGAATAGTTGACTCTTCCGCCATTCGTTCATTTTTGCATGATATCCTACAAATACAAAAATACACGTTGTGTATATTATACTACAAATAATATAACTACACAACGTGTAAATTTCTTACATTTTTATAATAAAAAATACAATTTACTTACCTATCGCAAATGCTTTTACCTCAGAATAATCTGCGATTCACCAAGTTTCTCTTCTATTCGAAGCAGCTGATTATACTTTGCCACTCGCTCACTTCGACAAGGTGCGCCTGTCTTAATCTGCCCACAGTTAAGTGCTACCGCCAAATCTGCTATAGTTGTATCCTCTGTCTCCCCTGAGCGATGCGAAACTATTGCAGTATATCCAGCCTTATGCGCCATCTTAATCGCATCAACAGTCTCAGAAACAGTACCAATCTGATTCAATTTAATCAAAATAGAATTAGCACATTTATTCTCTATACCTTTTGCCAGGCGCTTTGTATTTGTCACAAACAAATCATCGCCGACAAGCTGAACCCTATCGCCAAGCTCTGACGTAATCTTCTTCCAGCCTTCCCAATCCTCCTCATCAAGTGGATCTTCAATAGAGATAATCGGATATTTCTCTATCAGATTTTTATACATATCAATAAGCTCATCTGAAGAGTAATCCTTATTTGCCTTAGGTAAATGATAACTGCACTGTCCGGTTATCTTATGCTCTGCCGCCATCATCTTAGACTCTTTTACCGGCTTCCACTCACTGGCTGCCACATCCAGTGCAAAGCATATATCTTTACCACTTTTATATCCAGCACTCTCAACTGCTTCAATAAGAATATCCAAAACGCCTTCAACACTATCAATATCAGGTGCGAATCCTCCCTCATCACCAACAGCCGTAGAAAGACCTTGCTCCTCCAACACCTTTTTCAGGCAATGATACACCTCCGCGCCCATACGGAGTGACTCCTTAAAACAACAAGCTCCAACCGGCACAATCATAAACTCCTGAAAATCCAAAGAATTCTTCGCATGCGCACCTCCATTAATAATATTCATCATGGGAACCGGCATGGTATTACCAGCAACTCCACCTAAAAACATATATAATGGAATATCCAAAGAGCATGCAGCGGCTCTGGCACAGGCAATTGAAACCGCAAGCATTGCATTAGCCCCAAGCTTTGATTTATCCTTAGTGCCATCCGCATCTATCATTGCTGCATCTATTGCGTAAATGTCAGAAGCAGTCATCCCACACAGTACCTTGTTAATCTTAGTATTAACATTCTCTACAGCCTTACTAACTCCCTTCCCCATATATATCTTCTTATCGTCATCCCTAAGCTCTAAGGCCTCAAACTGCCCTGTCGAAGCTCCACTAGGAGAAATTCCTCTCCCCACAGAACCATCTACCAGAAAAACCTCAGCCTCAACCGTAGGATTTCCTCTTGAATCTAACACCTCACGGCCAATAACTTTTTCAATCTCCAAATAATTCATAACTTTCGTCTCCTTCCATACCTGCCAA
>JAXJVZ010000410.1:0-5195 GCA_036308285.1 Agathobacter sp.
ATGTAATCCATAAGGTCAAGAATCTGTGCAACAGCTCCATTTGGAAGCTTCAACTCGAAATAGAATACGTTGTAGCCAAGACATACCACAAGTCCCATTACAACAGCATATACTGTTGTAAGTATTGCACTCTTTCTTCTGCTGATTTTCCACTTATCCATAAGTCCTGATACAATTGCCTCCATTACGGATACACTTGATGTAACTGCAGCAAATGTTACCATTACGAAGAAAAGGATTCCAATTACAACTCCCAATTTGCCCATTTCATGGAATACTTTTGGAAGTGAGATAAACATAAGTCCTGGTCCACCTGACATTCCTTCCACACCCATGAATGCATATACTGCAGGAATAATCATAAGTCCTGCAAGTACAGCTACTAATGTATCAAAAAACTCAATCTGATTAATTGATTTCATAAGGTTTGTATCATCAGAAACGTATGAACCATATGTAACCATGATACCCATGGCAACGCTTATTGAGAAAAACAGCTGTCCGATTGCATCAAGAAGTAATGTCATAAAGCCTTTTAGATCCATACCACTAAAATCCGGAGTAACATAAATCTTAAAGCCTTCTAAACCTGTTCTTGTAACACCGGATGCATCTGTGTGATTGATTGTAAGTGAAAATAATGATATTCCAATTACAAGTAGTAAGAGAATCGGCATAAGTATTTTACTGAACTTTTCAATACCCTTCTCAACACCACTGATTACGACAAAGCTTGTAATTCCAAGAAATACAAAAAGCCAGATAATTGGTGACCATGTACTTGTAATATGCCCTGTAAAATATCCATCCTCTGCTGCTTTAGCTCCTGCCCCGGTAATAAAAGATGCAAGATACTTAAGTACCCATCCTCCAATTGTACAGTAATATGGAAGAATAATAATTGGAACTAACCACGCGAAAAATCCAGTCGCTGCAAATTTCCTGTGAATCATTCCGTAAGCAGTAAGTGGTCCCTGCTTAGTCTTTCTTCCGATTGCTACTTCTGTTGTAAGAAGTGCAAAACCAAATGTAAGCGCTAAGATAATGTATACAAAAAGGAATGTTCCTCCACCATTCTTAGCTGCCAAATACGGAAATCTCCAGATATTTCCTAATCCTACAGCACTTCCTGCTGCAGCCATTACAAACCCTATCGAGCCTGAAAATGTACTTCTGTTTTGTTTTGTTTCTTTCATTCTCCCAATCTCCTAATCAAAAATTAAAGCTAATCTGCTTCAAAAAACAAATTAGCTTTATTTTACACTTTTATACAATTTTATTCAATTGGAATATTAATTATTATACCTGTTTGTCAGATGCTACCTCTGCAATTGACTTTGTAAGTCCGGCGATTCCCTGAATCTCTGAAGGGATAATAATCTTTGTAGCCTTTCCGTCTGCTGCCTTTGCAAATGCCTCTAAGCTCTTAAGCTGTAATACAGCTCCGTCTGGTGCAGCTTCCTTTAACATTCTAAGACCATCTGCGTTAGCCTGCTGAATCTTAAGAATAGCTTCTGCCTGTCCTGCTGCTTCCTGAATTGTTGCTTCCTTCTTAGCTTCTGCACGAAGAATTGCTGCCTGCTTCTCAGCCTCGGCATCAAGGATAACTGATTCTTTGTTACCTTCTGCAACAAGAATTGTAGATTTCTTCTCACCTTCTGCACGAAGAATTGCCTCACGTCTTTCACGCTCTGCCTTCATCTGCTTCTCCATTGCATCCTGAATAGCCTTAGGTGGAATGATATTCTTAAGCTCTACACGGTTAACCTTAATTCCCCATGGATCAGTTGCAACGTCAAGTGTTGCACGCATCTTTGTGTTAATTGTCTCACGTGATGTAAGAGTCTCATCTAACTCTAAATCACCAATGATGTTACGAAGTGTTGTTGCTGTAAGATTCTCGATTGCCATGATTGGATTCTCAACACCGTAAGCATAAAGCTTTGGATCTGTAATCTGGAAATAAACTACAGTATCAATCTGCATTGTAACGTTATCCTTTGTGATAACTGGCTGTGGTGGGAAATCAACAACCTGCTCCTTAAGAATTACTCTCTTTGCAATACGGTCTGTAAATGGCACCTTGAAATGAAGACCAACTGACCATGTTGTAAGATATCCACCTAATCTCTCAATTACCATTGCGTGTGCCTGTGGCACAATCTTAATACAACTAACCAATACTAGCAGTATAGTTACTACTATTACTAAAAATGCTATAAATGGACCCATTTTTAGTTCCTCCTTTTCCCTTTAAAATGTTAATTTGTTTGCTGTGCTTTTCTGACGATTAATTTTACACCGCTTACTCTAAGCACTTCGATCAGTTCCCCCTGATCAATAATTTCATTATCATTATCGGTTCTGACTGTCCATTCCTGTCCACGGACAACAGCCTTTCCGGTAAGATCTAAATTACTTACCCTTTCTGTTACACGTGCCTTTTCACCAATAACACTATCAACATTGGTTGCCTGGGTTCTGCTATTTATGAACTTTTTGGCAAAAGGTCTTGTTGCCAGAAGGAGTGCTATCGATATTGCCAGAAACAGTATTATCTGAACTGGAAGTGGAGCTCCAAGCGCAGCTGCAATCAATGTAATTAGCGATCCTGCTGCAAACCATATTGAAACCAGTCCTACTGTTGCAAGTTCAGCTATGACAAATACGATAGTAAGAATAAGCCATATTAGAATATATACGCCTGTATCCATAGTATTCTGCCTCCTTTGCAAGAAAATTAATTGTTCTATGTAAATAATATCAGTTATTTATATCTTTTAAAATACATTTTTTAACAAATTAACGCCTTCTAATTTGTTTTTTTAGCAATTTCAATCTCAAATGCCTTTGTGTATCCACTTACATCATGTATCAGCTTTATGGAAAATCCATGTTTATCCACAATCTTCTTTACAATTGACAGCCCTAATCCACTTCCGGATGAGTTTGTTCGTGACTTATCCATCTTGGCAAATGGTTCAAAAATAATATTTTCTTTTTCCTTTGGAATATCTACACCAGAATCCGCAACCTGAATTTTTATCCCATTGTCTTCTATAAGCGTTCGTAGTAAAACTTTTGTTCCTGCAGCATTGTGACGCATTACGTTTACCAGAAGATTAGTTATCACACGTGAAAACTGAATTCTGTCAGCCTCAATATAGTATTGCTGCTCCGGGATATCGACATCAAAAATATAACCATTATCCTCCATATCTGGATATATTAATGCAGCATTCTCCCTTAACAATTCACACAAATCTACATTTTCCAAATCGAGCGCAAATCCGTCACTATCTAATTTCACATAATCAAACAGCAGATTTATAAGGTCATCCATTCTTGCTGATTTATTCTGAATTACAGTCAGATACTCCTGCTTTTTTGTCTCATCCGTTACCATTCCATCAGATAATGCCCTGGCATAACCGGCAACAGTTGTCATCGGCGTTCTAAGATCATGCGCAATATCTGAGAGCATTAGATTTCTTCTTCTGTCATACTCTTTTCTTTCCTCATCCCGCGCTTTTTGAAGTTTAGCCACCTCTTTAACTGTGACCTTGGCAAAATAAAATGCTCCGATTATATATGGCAGAACAATTATTGCTATAAGGGCTATAATGAACATAAGCAGAAAAATCGATTGAGTCCTGTCTGTATGACTTAAAATATTCTGACCTCCAAGCTGCGGCAAAGCATTGTTTATTATACTTTGGAGAGAATCAATCATCCATTCTGTTGCCCTCTCAAACATCCCGGGCAGCATTTGTCCAATTATACTAACAAGAAGCATAAGCAGTATTATCACAAAAAGAAATACTATTTCCTTCCCTGAAAGATTCATACTCTTTCTTGGAATATCAAGTCCCAGAATGCTTTTCATAAAGGGAAATGTTACAAGTGAATTAACAAAACTTATTGTAGCTTCTATAATTCCTACACATAATAAAACTATTATAAATTTTTTTATTATAAAATTTTTCAGATTATTTTCCATTATCGAGCCTGTATCCTAGTCCTCTTATTGTTCTGATATAATCTCCGTCGCCTAACTTGGTTCGAAGCTTACTTATACACACCATTATATTATTGTCAGCAATAATATATTCCTCTCCCCAGCCATATTCATATATCTGCTGTTTTGTAAAAACTTTGCCCGGATGCTCCATAAAAAGCTCCATTATCCTGTATTCTACGGATGTGAGGTCTATCTGCTGTCCATTCTTTTTAAGTATACATGCCTCCCTGTCAAGTTCTAAATCTCCTACTTTCAGAGTAGCATTAGAAGACTGGGAAGTTGCCCCAAGACTATAGAATCTTCTTATGTTGGAATTAACCCTTGCTACGGCCTCTAGTGGATTAAAGGGCTTTGCCATGTAGTCGTCTGCACCTAAGTTCAGCCCCAGTATTTTCTCTGTATCTGCGTCTTTTGCAGACAGAATCATTACAGGCATATTGCTGCTTTGTCTGATTTCCTTTAAGACATGATATCCGTCAAGTTTTGGCATCATAATATCAAGAATACACATGTCTATGTGTTCCCTCCTAATATACTCTAATGCCTGCATGCCGTCTTCGGCCTCTATTACATTATATTTTTCATTTTCTAAGTATAGACGTAGCAGATCACGGATATTGCTATCGTCATCTGCTACCAAAATTGTATATGTCATATTCATCCTTAACTTTTCTTTTATTCTACCATACCAGACTGCTGTGGTAATGGATTGTAGTATGCGTTATTCTTAGTATAACATAATGTCTCATATAATGAAGCATCTGTCATATTTTTGTATGGAGATACATAGAAGATTCCAGCAATTCCAAATGTTATAATTGATACTAATCCCCATCCGATGAAGGAAAGGTCTAATAAGAATGCATGCCATTTATTTCCGGACATGAGTCTCTTGCTCTCTGCAAATGCTACTTCCATTGGCATATCAGGATGCTCAGCAAGCAGATATGGTATCATTCTGTACTCATAGGCTTTTACTACTCCCGGGATGATGAATAATAGTGTCCAGAGAAATGTGTACAAATCTCTGAAAAACATTGTTTTTACTATATTCATATAATGATTATCAAATGCAAATCCAATTTCTTTTACCTGTGCTGTATCATTAAGATTCTTAACAAAAAATCTCGTAGCACCTACCTGAAGTGGATTAACCAAAAATGCTCCTATAGCA
>JAXJVZ010000411.1:0-1719 GCA_036308285.1 Agathobacter sp.
AACAACAAGCGTATTTGTAAAGAAGGTCCGGTATTTAATGCCAGGGATGTAGAGTGGTAGAGTAAAATAGCACAATAGTAAAGTGGCTTAGTAGCACAATAGCAAAGTGACACAATAGCAAAGTGACACAATAGCAAAGTGACACAATAGCAAAATAGCACAATAGCACAAAGCATAAGTGGAGAATAAGATGGATAATTTTAAGATAGATACATCGGTAGATATTTGTGGAGTTAAACTTAAGAATCCTGTAATGACCTGTTCCGGAACCTTTGGCTCAGGTCAGGAATTTTCAGAATTTGTTGATTTAAATAACCTTGGAGCTGTTGTTACAAAAGGTGTTGCAAATGTTCCATGGAAGGGAAATCCGGCACCGAGGGTAGCAGAAGTATATGGTGGAATGTTAAATGCTGTAGGACTTCAGAATCCTGGTATTGATTTGTTCTGCAAGAGAGATATTCCTTTTCTTCAGAAATATGACACAAAGATCATTGTTAATGTATGTGGTCATACAACAGAGGAGTATTGTGAAGTTGTAGAGAGACTGGCAGATGAACCAATCGATATGATGGAAATCAACATTTCATGTCCTAATGTTAAGGAAGGTGGAATCGCATTTGGTCAGGATCCAAAGGCTGTAGAGGCAATTACCCGTGAGATTAAAAAGAGAGCAAAGCAGCCGGTTATTATGAAGTTATCACCAAATGTTGCAGATATTTCAGTAATGGCAAAGGCGGCAGAAGCGGGAGGGGCTGATGCACTTTCGATGATTAATACAATCACCGGAATGAAGATTGACATTAACAGAAGAAAATTTGTAATAGCTAATAAGACTGGTGGAATGTCTGGTCCGGCGATACATCCGGTTGCAGTAAGAATGGTATACCAGTCAGCACAGGCAGTTAATATTCCAATTATTGGAATGGGAGGAATCATGAATGCAGACGATGCAATCGAGATGATTCTTGCAGGTGCAACAGCAGTGGCGGTAGGTACAGCTAATTTTGTTGATCCTACAGCAACGCAGAAGATTGTTACAGGTATTGAAGACTACATGAGAAAATACAAAGTATCTACAATTAGTGAGCTTGTGGGGGCAGTTCACGAATAAGCATAACTAAAGAAGGAGAGGGTGAATATTATGGCAGATGAGAGTAGAATTTTATTGGAATCAGGTAACAACGAGCTGGAGCTTCTTGAATTTGAGGTTAATGGCTTAAGGTACGGAATTAATGTTGCAAAGGTTGCAGAGATAATCCAGGGAAGGGAATTAACTGCATCTCCTGAAGCACATCATTCTGTCCGGGGAATGTTCTCGTTGAGAGAGAAGGTTGTATCCGTTATTGATTTGAACCGTGTACTTTTTAACAAAGACGTTGAGCTCAATGATCGGAACATCTTTATTGTAACAAACTTCAATGAGCTTGATATGGCATTTCTTGCAGAGAATGTTTCATCAATAAGCAGATATCACTGGTCAGATATCAAAAAACCTGATGGAATAATAAGCAATGCAGAAAAAGGAATTATTACAGGAATTGTAAATGATGGCGAGCATCTTGTATGTATTCTTGATTTTGAAAAAATTGTAAGTGAGATCAATCCTGATTACAGATTAGACAGCCAGAAGTTAGATGATTCACTGATGAACAAGAAGAAAGAACGCAAGGATATTACTTTGCTTATTGCCGAGGATTCAAAGATGTTGAACCGGCTTAT
>JAXJVZ010000412.1:0-5794 GCA_036308285.1 Agathobacter sp.
CAGAAATCAATGGCTAAGATTACAGGAGGTCTCGGTGGTCTCGGCGGTGGTCTGTTCTAATGGAATACTACAGCAGTGAGATATCAAAGCTGATAGAAGAGCTGTCGATGCTTCCGGGCATAGGCGCCAAATCAGCACAGAGACTTGCATTTCACATTATAAATATGCCAAAAGAACAGGTGGAATCCCTGTCTTCGGCTATAACGAACGCAAAAGAAAATGTTCGTTACTGCAAATGCTGTTTTACACTTACAGATGACGAAATATGCCCAATCTGTAAAGATACAGCAAGAGACCACAAGACAATAATGGTAGTAGAAAATACCAGAGACCTTGTTGCATATGAGAAGACTAACAAGTATGAGGGCGTTTATCATGTATTACATGGTGCAATATCTCCAATGCTTGGTATCGGTCCAAACGATATCAAATTAAAAGAATTAATGGTACGTCTCGAGCAGGATGTAGATGAGGTAATTATCGCGACAAACTCAAGCCTCGAAGGAGAGACAACCGCCATGTATATAAGCAAGCTGATAAAGCCAACAGGAATTAAGGTCACAAGAATCGCCAGTGGAGTACCGGTAGGTGGCGATTTGGAATATATTGACGAAGTAACTCTTTTAAGGGCACTTCAAGGAAGAACTGAAATTTAAAAAGGAGACATTATGAATAATCTCGAACTCGAAAAACTTGCGGTAGAAATCCGTAAAAGCATCGTAACAGCAGTGCATAGTGCAAAGTCTGGACATCCAGGCGGATCATTATCTGCAGCTGACATTTTCACATACTTATATTTTGAGGAAATGAACGTAGATCCAAAGAATCCAAAGTGGGAGGACAGAGACCGACTTGTATTATCAAAGGGCCATGTTGCTCCAGCCTTATATTCTACACTTGCAGAGAAAGGATATTTTGCAAAAGAGGATCTTACAACACTTCGCCACACAGGCTCATACCTTCAGGGACATCCTGACATGAAGCACATTCCGGGAGTAGATATGTCAAGTGGATCACTTGGACAGGGATTATCTGTAGCAGTAGGAATGGCAGCAGCAGGAAAGTACGATAAGAAGGATTATCGCGTGTACGCAATTACAGGAGACGGAGAAATCCAGGAAGGACAGATTTGGGAGGCTGCAATGTGGGCAGGCGCTCGTAATCTTGACAACCTTGTAGTAATAGTAGATAACAATAACCTCCAGATTGATGGAACAATCGAAGAGGTTTGTTCACCATACCCAATCGACAAGAAATTTGAGGCATTCAACTTCCACACAATCGTAATCGACGGAAATAATTTCGATGAGATTCGTGCAGCCTTCGAGGAAGCAAAGAATACAAAGGGACAGCCGACAGCCATTATTGCAAAGACAATCAAGGGTAAGGGAGTATCTTACATGGAAGACAATGCTGGATGGCATGGAAAAGCTCCAAACGACGAAGAGTATGAAATCGCAATGGAAGAACTTAAGAAAGCAGGTGAAGCATTATGTCAGAAGTAAAGAAAATCGCAACACGTGACAGCTACGGAAACGCATTAGTTGAGGTTGGAAGAGAACATGATGACCTTATTGTATTAGATGCGGACCTTGCAGGAGCAACAAAGACATGTATTTTCCAGAAGGAATTCCCGGAGAGACATTGGGATTGTGGTATCGCAGAAGCTAACATGACAGGAATCGCAGCAGGACTTGCAACATGCGGCAAGGTTCCATTCATCAGCTCATTTGCCATGTTTGCAGCAGGAAGAAACTTCGAGCAGGTACGTAACTCAATCGGTTATCCAAAGCTCAATGTAAAAATTGGAGCAACACATGCAGGAATCTCAGTAGGAGAAGATGGAGCAACACACCAGTGTCTTGAGGATCTTGCGCTTATGCGTGAAATTCCTGGAATGGTAGTAATCAATCCGTCAGATGATGTAGAAGCAAAAGCAGCAGTAAAGGCTGCATACGAGCACGTAGGACCAGTATATCTTCGTTTCGGAAGACTTGCAGTACCTGTAATTAACGATAACGACGGTTACAAATTTGAAATCGGAAAAGGAATTGTCCTTAAAGAAGGAACAGATGTATCTATTTTTGCAACAGGACTTGAAGTATCTGAAGCGTTAGAAGCAGCAAAGCTTTTAGAGGCAGATGGAATTAATGCAGAAGTAATCAATATCCATACAATCAAGCCACTCGACAATGAGCTTGTAGTAGCATCAGCTACAAAGACAGGAAAAGTTGTAACTGTAGAAGAACATTCTGTAATCGGAGGACTTGGAAGTGCAGTGGCAGAAGTACTCTGTGAGCAGGCACCAACAAAGCTCTTAAGAATCGGTGTAGAAGACAAATTCGGAGAGTCAGGCCCAGCTCTTGAACTCATCAAGAAATATGAATTAGATGCAGAAAGCATTTACAAGAAAGTAAAAGCATTTGTAAAATAATCAGACTATAACCCCTATTAAGTTAATCATCAGATTGCTTATAGGGGTTTTGTTATATTGAAAAGTTAATCTTTCCTATTTCCTGAAATAAATTATCTGCTCATAATCGCATAAAACACCAAAATATTCCAAATAGTGTATGTTAGCATGTACAAAACGCATAGGAAAATGAAGGAGTATTTTATGATAGATATTGTGACAAATAATGTCAGACAGGTGGGCGCGCCGTCCGAAGAAGATAGGATATACATATCAGATAAAGCCTATAGAAGGGTAAAAACACAGGAATTTTCAGAAAAAAGGGTATTTGTATTCATGGGACATACAGAAAGCTCAGGCGGAAGATATGCAACCTTTATCGAAGAGGCAATAAATGTCACAGAAATAACATTTGAACACAATTTGCCCATATGGACCAATAAAGTATGGAGTGAGGTTTTTAGAGAGATAAAAAGAGATTATGATGAATTAATTATTGTGGGGTGGGCATTAGATTTAAGAGGTTATTCACCAAAAGTAACTCCGGAACTTCAGAAAATACATAGAGAGCATTTTGGAGGTGCACATCAGCTGTTAATGCTTGTTGACAGTATGCAGTCAGAGGAAGCATTTTATCTTAACAGAGGAGGAAAACTGACAAAGCGAGAAGGCTTTTTTATTTATTATAAGGTCGAGGATAGTAAGCCTAAGAAAACACCTCAGGTTGAACTTGAGATACCTGACAGCATGATGGAATCACGTAGACAGAAGCTGCAGGCAGCAAATATTGCTCCAGAACCCAGATACAGATATGCAGTAAATGATAGAAGAAAGAAAAAAATTCCAATAAAAGGTATGGCAGTCGCGGTGGCATTGGTAGCAATTATTGGAATTGGAACGTATAACAAATATTTCCAGGCAGCTGAAGAAACTTCGGCTTTTGATAAAGTGCAGGTTATAGAGATAAATAAAAATGATAAGAACATTATCGATTCAACAGAAAGAGATAGTGAGGATGCTAAAATGATAGAAAAGAATTCAGAAAAGGATGTATCAGACGAAAAAAGCACAGAAACAGTAAAGGTTATACCTGTAGAAAAAGTTCCTCAACAATGATATACTAGATAAACAAAAGATAGAAAGGCAATAATCAAGATGGCAAAGAAATCTGATTTCAGAACAATAAATCCGGATATTGAGGAGCTGGACCAGAAGATACAACATCACAGGAGGAAAATATTTAAGAGAGTTCTAAAGGTTATAGTTGCAGTTCTTACCGTAATTGTCGTAGCGGAGCTTTGGATGGCACTTAGGACATATGATTCATATGAGGCAAGGGTAGTAACAACACAGGGAGACAGAAGCGCATCATCTTTTATGGATTTCAATGGTAACGTTATAGAATATAGCAATGACGGAATAGTCTGTCTGGCGGGAGACGGAGAACTTATCTGGAATCAGGCATTTGAGATGGCGGCTCCAAAAGTGTCTATATGTGAGAATTATCTTGCAGTATATGATAAAAGTGGTACAGAAATTTACATAATGACTCAAACTGGACAGAATAAGAAATTAGAGACATCAATGCCGATTAATACTCTGTGCATAGCCCAGCAGGGAACGATTGCAGTTCTGATGAAAGGCGATGAAAATTATTTTGTAAAGCTTTATGATAAAACAGGAAAAGAGCTTGCGAATGGAGAGTTTTATTCAAGCCAGGGCAAAATACCGGTAGATATAGCATTGTCATATGATGGAAAAAAACTTGCAGTAGCAATGATTGATATAACAGGCGGAGCTGTTGACAGCGAAGTGACCTTCTATAATTTTGGTTCAGTAGGACAGAATGAAATAGATAATAATGTTGGTTCATACACCTACAAGGATACACTTATATCAGAAATAGAATACGTATCCAAAAATAAAATGATTGCGATAGGTGATACAAATACTATAGTTTTTGATGGGGCACAGAAACCAGAGCCAACAAAAGAAATAACATACGAAAATGAACCAATAAGTGTATTCCATTCGGACAAATACCTTGGAATGACATATGTAAATAATGATGAAGGATATCATATCAAAGTATTTGATTTAAATGGAAATATTGTAATGGAGAATGATACAGACATTCCATATGGAAAAGTGGAATTGCTCAATAATAATGAAATATGTGTATTAGGAGAATTTGAATGCGAATTGTATACAATTCACAGCATCAGGAAATTTTCATATACATTTGATTCTCCAATCTATAAAGTGATACATCAAAATGGTTATAATGGATACATATTCATAAGAGAAGGTGCAATAGAAGAGGTACGTTTAAAGTGAATTGGCTGTTGATTGTTGTAATAGTAATATTAGCGTGGAATTTGATTAGAGGGTACAGACATGGTGCCTTAAGAATGGTTTTTTCTTTAGTCAGCTGGATTCTGGCAATAATGGTGGCTACATATATGACACCAGTTGTATCTGAATATTTGATAAATAATACCCAGCTTGATGAAAAAATACAGATAAAAGCAGAAAACAAAATGCATCAGATGGTTTTTGATGGCGAAATCAATTTATTTGACAGTGATAACAGGATATTGCATATTATGGGAATTGATTTGCCGGAGGAAGTGCTATCTTCGATACAAGAGGTGTCGGAACAGGAATCTGATGTGACCAAGCTGGCAGATAAGGTGTTGACATCGACAGGCTTTTATAGGAATGCATCATTACAGATATCAGCCATGTGTATAAAAGTGATAGCATTTTTTGTTATGTTTGCCGCTGTAAATATTATTTTGGCTACTATATTGATAATAATCAAATCAATAGAGAAAATTCCATTGGTTGGAGAAATAAACAAAGCAATTGGGGTTGGTCTTGGAGCGGTAAGAGGATTACTCATTGTGTGGCTGATTTTTGCAATTTTGATGTTATATTATATTATTTCCAAAGATGAAACAATCAATACATTAATTAGTGGGAATAAATTATTGCAATGGTTATATACATTTAATCCAATTATAAAAATAATAAAATCAATATTGTGATAAGTAACAAAAGGGTGCCATTAATTTGTGAGATGGCACTCTTTTGTTACTACATATAGCGTTTTGAAAAAAAGATGATAAAAAATGTAATTTAGGTGTTGACTTTATGTTTATGGGATGATATTATAACAAAGCTGAAACGCGGAACACATTGATTTGTAGAGTTCGCGGTCAGAAAAAATAAAAAAACTTCTTGACAAAAGTAAAAGAGTTTGTTAAGATGTAGAAGTTGTCGCTGATGAATATACAATTCAGACAACTTGATAAAATTTAAAAGAACATTGAAAACTGAACAGTGAAAAACCTTGAAAGATTCTAATGAATAAATTCA
>JAXJVZ010000413.1:0-3143 GCA_036308285.1 Agathobacter sp.
ATATAGAACAATATGATATGAAGGCAGCACAAAAACGAATTTTATTATACTGTAAAAAGATGTATCAATCAGTTGCATAAAAGGTTTTGGACTAACAGTGTTGTTCGTCAATCTATTTGATGCTGATTTATTCAATTTATTTGGTTCTATAAATCTTCACTTTAGTCAAATTAGTCAATGAAATTAAGGCTGTCTGTTCAGTTTATTCGCAGCCATTTTTATTAAAAAAACACACCCTATATCATATTTATATAGGATGTGTCCATTTTACGCCAGTTCCATATCATTAACTGCACTTAATATAACCTCATCATCTATATACTGCATACCTTTGTTTGCAGCAATCATTAATGCGCAGTTGCATATTTTATTGATTACTCTTGGTATTCCATTTGATGCGTTTGCTATTGCTTCAAGTGCGTTCGGATTAAATATGTCCATTGTAGTCTTTGCTCCTGCAAGTTTGGAAGATATATATGCAAGAGTTTCCTCCTTAGTTAGTGAATCAATATTATAATTCATTGTAATTCTTTGACGAAGAGGTTCATTTGCAGAAAGACGTAAGGTATTATTGAGTTGTGGAAGTCCTACAAGCAATACAACAGCTCTGTCTCTGGAGTCCATTTCAAAGTTAAACAGCATCTTTAAATCATTTAGTATAGCATTATTGATGTAGTTGGCTTCATCTATAATTATTACCGGAGTTATCCTTTTTTCAAGTGCCTGCCTTGTTATTTCAGCCTGGATGTTTCGGTAATTATCATTTTTTTTGTGACATACTTCAAGTCCCAGTTCTTTAGCCATATGCTTATAAAATTCGCTTACTGTAAGCGTTGATAGTGAAGTGTAGGTAACCTTATAAAGTGAAGGATTAAGAGAACTTATATAGTGGCGTATGCATGTGGTTTTTCCCCGCCCCGGTCCTCCGGTTATTATTCCAAATCCCCTGTTTGACAGAAGATAATCAAGCCTTATTTTGAGTTCCCTGTAATCTTCAGTTTCAATATGTACATCTTTTGCGTTTTTAATAAAAGGATTAAAATCCATACCATATCTTGCAATGTAATCCTGCATTATTCATTACCTCCTGCGAGTTTTACTTTTGTTCTTTTTATATGGGAATTGTCATGCTTGTTTAAAAGTTTTATGGGTGTAAGTTCACCGGTAGTCTTATCTACTACGTATACTGAACTGAAATCAGTACTGTATCTTATGGTAATCTTTTTTCTGGAATAAATATAAGGAACTTCGTATTCCGTACCCTCAAGAACTATGACATTATCAGCTGATACACGGCGTTCATACTCAAGCAAAAATGATTTTTCTATAACTTCATCTGACAGACGCTTAATCATGCTGCTTTCCTCAAAAAATCTGTCCTCAGGAGTTTTTCCATTAAGAGATGAGTGTATGCTTTTATTATAATGGTTGACAAAAGCCAGTAGTGATGCTGATAATTCTTCAAGCGAATTAAAGCTGCTCATGTCCAGCTGTGACATCCAGTGGTCTTTCATTGTTCTGAACCACCTTTCAATTTTTGCTTTTCCGACTGGAGTATATGGAGGGTTATAATTAATTACAGAACCGATTCTTGCCGCAAGCAGGTCAATCTGTTTGTTTTTATATGTGGAACCATTATCGAAATTAAGCTTTTTAGGTCGTCCGAAGCGTATTACGGCAGTTTTCATAACAGACATCAGATTAACAAAGTTGTCATTGAAAAATATATTTATGCCTACAATCATTCTTGATGCATCGTCAATAAGAGCAATAACATATGTACGTTTCTTCTGACCATTAATAGTTATATATGGCCCCACGCTTGAGTCGCCACACCAAACTTCATTAATGTGTTCTCTTTCATATCTTCTCATGTCTTTTTGTGGAAACAGTCCCTTTTCTTCATTAAGACGATTTACATATCTGTTAATTGTTGAAAGAGATACAGTTCCCTTTTTGATAGTGCCATTTTCAATAAGCTTTTGATGTATAAGGGTTGCGGGAATTCGCGGGTATTCTGTTTTTAAAAAGTTTATCTGTTCAGTTATGTCACTGTCAAGCTTGCGGGATTTCCCGGTATCAGTGCGACGCTTTGGTAACAGTGCATCAAAGCCTGAATCCATATATGCATAATACCATCTTTCAATGGTTGCTGCAGAAATCATAGTATCTTCCCCCCGTGGATTGGTGTAAACTTTTTTTGAGGCATCACGAAAAAAGCCTTTTAAAGATAATGATTCATCATAAGTTCCGCTTACAGCCGGAGCAATGATGCCATATCTAAAAAGAGCAATTTTTTGTCTTTCATTGTCATTCATGATTTAAAATCTCCTTCCAAAATGTATTTTATTTAAGTATAGGAGAAAACAAAACAGATATGAAGTTAAGTTATGTGGGTGCAGAGACATAAAATATTTACGGTGCATTTAATTTGCATAAACTGGCGTGAACATAGTGAAAAACACTTTTTAACTAGCTCTGTGGAATTAAGTCCCAATGAGATGGAGAAAGCGGCAAGCCGTTGAACCCAGTGTTCATTAAAGTTATGTATAATATATGAAATATTCGATTCGTCAATCAACGGATTATCCGTCATGATTTTTTCCTGAGAAATGTTATGGATATAATTAGTACATATGGAAATATGCTCATTTAACAGAATCTGAGAATAAGGAACAATCTGGGATGGCATGAGAGCATGAGTTTTGCCACAGTGTGAACATTTAACCCTGACAATGTTAAGTACTGCCTGAATACCGCCTGAAAGTTTAATAGTGCGACTGTAACGGGCATGTCTGGCAAGTGTTCCATAATGACCGCAGGAACACTTTAACTGGTTAATGTTAATTGAATTTATTAATAAATCGTAAGAAGTTTGGTTTAAATTGTTGATTTTATCTGAAATAATTGTTATCATAGTAGTCGTATTATTGTCGTATCTTGATATGACATTTATATTAAAAATAGGAGCGGTACTTTTGCGGGTAGGCTCCTATTTTTTTGCCATAATTTAAGATAATAACACAGAATGGACCAATATCAAATATTATGACTAGAATTTAGTCAGGTAAATGATGATGGTCCATTAATTATTTTGAAAAATAATGCTTGTTTGGGTTGAGGATAGAGTGACTATCAATAAA
>JAXJVZ010000414.1:0-1957 GCA_036308285.1 Agathobacter sp.
ATTATAGAAAGATAATACACGAAAAAATTTTAGGCTTCTGTTGAGTCTGAAATCATGCGTTTATTTGAATTCTCACTTGAGGTATTTTTAGGGATTTTATAACTATTATATTTTGTTATAAAAATCTCGCCGAACCATTGAAAATACTAAAGTTTTCGTGGGTGTCCTCTCCGACACATCTTGTATCGTGTTATATCGTTTTACCCTTGGTTATGACCTCTGATAAGGGAAAAAACAAGGGAAAGAAAATCTAGTAACAACTTATAACAAATTATAAAATGGCGGTTGGGACTGGATGAGATGCTTTTATTACAATTGCAGGCAAGGACAGATAAGATGAGATTAATATACGCAGAGCATAACCAACAGACAAACAGTATTGATGTAACCACATATAGCCATCACAAAGTAGATTCTTTGTGGTGGTTATTATTTTTTATCTCGTATCTCTTCATATTTTTTTTATAAAAAACTTGACATATATATTGCACTACGATATACTGCATATAACGAAGTGCGATGTATTGAAGCATGATATATCGAAGTGAAAAACAGGAGGAGATGGAAGCAATGGATGCACATATTAAGAAAGTTTATGTTCCCATGACAGAAACTGGTTTTTATATTTTGTTATGTCTAAGAGAAGAAAACCACGGATATGGAATTGTACAGATGGTTAGAGAAATGACGAATGAGGAAATCATTTTGGCACCGGGAACAATGTATGGAAGTTTATCAAAGATGGAGAAGGATGGGTTGATTCGCTTTGTTCGGGAAGAAGAAAAAAGAAAAATATATGTAATTACAGACCTTGGAACAGAAGTACTTGGTATTGAAATGAAAAGAATTGAACGACTTTTTAAGAATATGAAGGAGATGAGTTAATGGGAAACAAAAAAACGGTTTTTAAATTTTTTACAATACCGCAGTATCAGCAGGAAGAGAAATTTTTAAGTGAGATGCATGAAAACGGATGGTGCTTTGCTCACGTATCATTTCCTGGATTTTATCACTTTGAAAAATGTGAACCAAAACAAGTGTCATACAGATTGGATTACAATCAGGAAGGTATACGAAATAAAAGGGAATATGTTCAAATGTTTTCCGATTGTGGTTGGGAGTATATTGAGGATTTTGTAGGGTATAGTTACTTTAGAAAAGAAGAGCAACCGGGAGAAGAAAGAGAAGAAATCTTCTGTGATGATGAATCCAGACTTGAGATGATGAAGCGTGTTTTTAAAGGTAGAATAATTCCTCTTATTATATTGTTTGCTATGGTTATTCTTCCGCAATTCCATATGAATACTACAGGATATGGGGGAGGCGGTAATATACAAGATGTATTATCATTAGTATTTCTGGTATTGGCAATATTGTACCTTGTTATTTTTAGTGTATTAGCAGGTCAGTTCTATCAGTATGAAAAATTAGTGAAAGGGGATAGTAATGGATTTCGATTAAAATATGTGGGCATATTCGCTCTCATCATGGTCTTACTTATCGGAATAGGCACATTTTTCTGGTTATCAAATCGCTCTGTGTATGAAAAAAAAGAGAGGGACAATGGTTATGTTATAGAGGCCGAGCATCTAAATTCAGCTATTGTTACAGAACATGCTTTGGAATCAGGAGATATGATATCGTTTGATTTCAATTGTGAAACAGGATATGTACATTTGAATGTTTCACAAAAAGGGAAAGAAACGGTATTTTATGAAGATTTTTATGAAGTATATGGAAATGCTGCGCCGCATGTGATTACGATTCAAGAGGATGGCAATTATACAATAGAAATTGACGGTAGAAATGTTAAAGGAGAGATAGAGGTTATAATAACGAAATAAATTTGTTGTTCTCTGGTGCTAGAATATAAATAGTACAAGTCAAAATGAGAATTCCTTATTACAAATTTTATGGTACTATGTAGGTACCGCACTGAAGGAGGATCTCATTATGG
>JAXJVZ010000415.1:0-2210 GCA_036308285.1 Agathobacter sp.
CAATGAGCGTAATAGAGATAATAATAGTAATAATGCAGCAAACAGATAATTAATAATGCCGCGCAGATTATTGCGCGGCAATTGACATTACATATTACAGGAGTGACCAATGAAAAAAGAAACATATATTAAGATGACAGATTTTATTAAATCAAAACCTGTTCTTACAAAAGTACTTATAGCAGTCAATAAGCTGATAACAGCCGGGATATTTGTGGTATATCCCTTATTGTTGGTATGGCTCTTTTTTACTGATACAGCGGCGCTTTTTATGGCAACATTAGTGCCTTGTACAGGTTTTGTGGCATTAAGCGTATTCCGCCATTTTATAAACCGCCCACGACCATACGAGAAATTTGAAACCACATCAGTAATGTCAAAGGATACTGTTGGCAAATCCTTTCCAAGCAGGCATGTATTCAGCGCATTTGTTATTGCCTTCACCTTTTACTGGTGTGTAGGTATAGAATGGCTGGGGATAGGTTTAATTATTGCTTCTGTAATACTTGCGGTTATGAGGGTGGTGCTTGGTGTACACTTCATAAGTGATGTATTAGCTGGAATCATATTTGCTTTTGTTGTATCTTATGCTGGTTACATATTACTGATTCATTAATCGGTATTTTCTAGGACTTACATCATACTTTGCTTTAAATGAACGGTTAAAATATGAGACGTTATCAAAGCCGACTTCCGCAGCTATATCGAGAATCGAATCTTCTGAGCTGTGCAGAAGTCTGGCTGCCATTGTAAGTCTGTAGTCTTTTAAATAATCGATAAAAGATGTACCCATTGTGTTTTTAAAATATCTCATAAAATGTGATTCGGAAAATCCAACAACATCCGCAACATCTGCAATGGTAATCTTGTTTGCATAATTATCTTCAACATATTTTATAATGTCTTTAATTTTATCAATAGTTTTCTTATCCTTTTGCGGCTTTGTTAAATTCCTGCACCGGTTATCCAATATATAAAAGAACATACACAGCTGGCTTTTGATGAAAAGCTGGTAGCCCTGAGGTCTTGTTTTGCTGATTTCATCACATGCATCTATTGGTGCAATTACGTCGGTATAGTAAGGATATACAGGTGTGAATACAGTAGGAACCGTGATTTTACCAGTAATAAGAGGACTCATAAATTCCATATAGGTATAGTCCGTGCTTTTGGGAAAAATCATGTTAGGATTGAATAGTATATTTTCATATTCCATGCTGTTGTCACGAAATTGTTCTATTGAATGTAATTGTCCCGGCAAAATTAGTACCAGAGTAGGAGCCTGGACATGATGTGTTCTAAAGTCTACATTTATTACACCTTCTCCTTTCTTAACGTAGATAAGCTCCATTTCTTTGTGCCAATGTGGCGGAACAGTAGTAAAATCAAGGGGTATCGAGCACAGATAGGTATTGTACGGGAAGTCTGGAAGTGCGTGATCCCTCTCTTCATGCAGATTTTCATACTCTAATATGTTCATAAATGCATAATAACATGAAAATGACATTTTTTCTAGAGCAAATGATAGAATAGTGCAATTTCTTGCGTTTATAATACAAGAAATATATCATTTTGAGGGCTATACTGTAAACATAACAAGTAACGAAAACACCCGGCGCGTTCGGGAAATTATGGAGGGATATTTCAATGGCAATTATGCAGGAAATCGAAACAAAGTTACAGAAGGGTATCAGTGTAAGTACTAATGAGGAAGTTTACTTAGCACTTCTTGACCTTGTAAAGGACAAGGCTCAGGATAAGGTATCTAACAAGGGAAAGAAGAAGCTCTACTACATTTCAGCAGAGTTCCTTATTGGAAAGCTTCTTTCAAACAACCTTATTAACCTTGGATTATATGATGAGGTTAAGGAAGTATTAGCTAAGAACGGAAAGTCACTTGCTGAGATCGAGGAAATCGAGAACGAGCCATCACTTGGTAACGGTGGTCTTGGAAGACTTGCAGCATGCTTTATCGATTCAATTGCTACATTAGGACTTAACGGAGATGGTGTTGGTCTTAACTACCACTTAGGACTTTTCAAGCAGGTATTTGAGAACAATCTTCAGAAGGAAACACCAAACCCATGGATTACAGAGAAGAGCTGGCTTACAAAGACAGACATCACATATCCAGTAAACTTTGGTGGATTTACAGTACAGTCAAGACTTTATGACCTTGACGTTGTTGGATATAACAACCGTACAACAAA
>JAXJVZ010000416.1:0-3869 GCA_036308285.1 Agathobacter sp.
CGCTTCTAACCCCGCCTCACTTTTACTATATGAAATTAAAAGCGCCATAAGTGACGCCAGCAAAATTGCGTTTTTTTCAATAATTCCTAACATACCTAAAATTTACCACACTTATAGCAATATGACAAATGTCACCCCAACTCCTGACACCCGACACTAACAAATGACATTCATATTTTATATTATAATTACAGAAATCGTAAATCTCCCGGTAAGGGAGCCAAAAAGTAAAAATGAAAAAGAGGTAAAAAGAGGTATTAATATGAGTGATTCAGCAGTAAAAGTTACGAATTTGGTCAAAAGGTATAAAGAATTATTAGCAGTTGACCACCTTAATCTGGATATCAGAGAAGGAGAAGTTTTTGGTTTACTTGGTCCAAACGGTTCCGGTAAGACTACTACAATTAACTGTATTCTTTCTCTTTTAGCTTTTGACAAAGGTGATATTGAGATTTTCGGAGAAAAAATGACTCCTGATAATTATAAGATTAAGTCTCAAATCGGTGTCGTTATGCAGAATGTTGCCGTTTTTGATGAGCTTACAGTTTATGAAAACATTAATTATTTCTGCGGATTATATATTTCTGATAAGAATCTGAGAAAGCAGTATGTCGAGGAAGCCATTGAGTTTACAGGACTTAATGATTTCAAGAAATTCTATCCTAAGAAATTATCCGGTGGTTTACTTAGACGATTAAATATCGCATGCGGTATTGCACATAAGCCTAAGCTTATTATTCTTGATGAGCCAACTGTTGCGGTTGACCCTCAGAGTAGAAATAAAATCCTTGAAGGTATTCTCGAGCTTAACAAGGCCGGCGCTACAATAATTTATACTTCCCATTACATGGAAGAGGTTGAACAGATTTGTTCAAGAATTGCCATCGTGGATAAGGGTAAAAACTTAGCACTTGGTACTAAGGATGAGCTTAAGAAACTGATTAAAAAGCGTGAAATCATCACAATCGATATTCTTAATATCTCAAGCTCAGATATAGCAGAAATTAAGAAGCTTCCACATGTTTACGAGGTTGAATTTGCCAATCATCAGCTTACTATTCTCTGTGATGGTGGAAAACACAATCTTATCCGTGTTCTTGATTTCCTTCAGCAGAAGGAATACTCATTTGGCCATGTTCATTCTGAGCTTCCAACTTTAAATGACGTATTCCTTGAAATCACTGGTAAGGAATTAAGAGATTAGGAGGTAACCATGATAAATATTATTTTAACTACCTGGAAGAGACTTCTTAGAAACAAAGGTAATACATTCTGGATTCTTTGCTTCCCAGTTGTTTTAGGTACACTTTTTAATGTTGCTTTTTCAAATTTGTCTGCTTCAGAAGATATGAAAGCAATCAGCGTTGCAGTCGTTTGCGAGGATGACACCTACGGGGATGCACTTAAGCAGTCTGTTGAGGCACTTTCAGAAGGTGACGATGCAATGCTTAAAGCAAGCTTCTGCAATGAGAAAAAAGCTATGGATTTACTTGAATCTAAAGAGGTTACAGGAATCATTTATTCGGGTAAAAATGCAAAATTATCAATTTCAGCAAATATGTCAACTGAATCTCTTAACCAGAGTATTCTTCAGGCATTCGTAAATGAATATAACATGTATCAGGATTCAATTACCAGAATCGTTGTTGACCATCCTGAGAAAATTCAGGAGGTACTTGGTAATTTTGAATCAATATCTGATTTTAATGATGAGGTTTCTATCAGCAGAAAGCCTGATGCAGATCCATTTGCCCAGTATTTTTATAACCTTTTAGCCATGGCATGTTTGTATACTTCAATGGGTGGTGTTTTAGTTGCTACAGAAAATCAGGCAAATCTTTCCCAGCTTGGTATGAGAAAATGCTTATCACCTACTCATAAGTTAAAGTCAATTGTATGTGAGCTTTTTGCAACTGCAACTTATGAATTTGCACTTAATTTTATTGGATTTATGTATGTTGCTTTTGTTCTTAAGGTTGATATTGCATCAAGACTTCCTCTTGCAATTTTAACTACATTTGTTGGTTGTCTTACTGGTATTTCGCTTGGATTTTTTATTGGCAGTATCGGTCAGAAAAGCCAGAACTTCAAACAGGGACTTGTGTTTGCTGTTACTATGCCACTTTGCTTTTTAAGTGGTCTTATGATTGGTAATATCAAAATTATCATCCAGAATAACTGCCCTATTATTAATAAAATCAACCCTGCAACAATTATTACTGACAGTTTCTACAGTTTAGCAATTTATGAATCATATGACAGATTTATTTTTGATATTTGTTCACTTTTAATTTTTGTCATACTTTTCATCATGGCAGGTTTTTTGATGACAAGGAGAAAAAAATATGCAAGTTTATAAGACATTTTTCAAAATAGCGAAGAATTATACAGGCGGCTGTCTTATTTATCTTTCGGTTTTCTTAATTATTATGGTATGTATGAGCCTTCTTAGCTCTTCCGATTCAGATAACAAGTTTTCAGCTTCCAGCGTTAATTTTACTGTAATTGATGAGGATAAGTCAGATGCCAGCAAGGCTCTTATTGATTATCTTTCTGATAAGCATGTGCTGGTTGAGATGGATTCCTACGATAATGAGACTCTTCAGGATAATCTGTATTATGAGCAGGTTAAATATATTCTAAATATTCCTAAGGGATATGAGAAGAATTTAGAGAATGGTGATTTTGATAATCTTTTGTCTCATTCCATGAGAACTGATTCTGCTGCTGGATATTTTTTCAACCAGGATATCAGCTCATATATCAATAATATTAGACTTAATTTAACAGCTGGATACAGCATGGAGGAGGCTTTAGAAGAGACTGCAAAGACTATCGAAAATACAAAATCTGATGTTGAGACTATTGAGTTTGAGAAGACAAGTAAGAATAAGGACCAGGGTATTTTCTACTATTTCCAGTACTTTGCATATATTGCAATTTCCATCCTGATTGTTGGTATCTCTCCTATTTTGATTTCTTTCCACAAGGATGATTTGGCTTCACGTGTGGCTTGTTCTTCTTATTCAAGAGTTAAGCAGTCAGCTGAAATCGGTTTAGGATGTATCACATATTCGGTTGCTATGTGGCTTATACTTATGATTTGTGCAGTTTTTGTTTATGGACCTTCTATGGTTTTTTCAACAAATGGTCTGTTGTGTGTACTTAACAGCTTTGTTTATACAATCGTTATTATTGCGATTACTTTGCTTGTTGGTTCCTTTAATTTAGGTTCTGATTCGCTTAGTCTGGTTTCTAATGTTTTAGGCCTTGGAACTAGTTTCCTTTGTGGTGTGTTTGTTCCTCTTTGGATGCTTTCTGATAAGGTATTGGCTTTTTCTAAGTTCCTGCCTGCTTACTGGTATATTAAGAGTAACAATATGATTTCCGGATTTACCGGGGAGGCGGTTTCTATGGATAGTTATTGGACTAATATTGGGGTTCAGATGTTGTTTGCTGTGGCTATTTTCAGTGTTTATCTGGTTGTAAACCTCAACAAAAAGAGGGGGGGGCATAATTAAGTTCTTGGCTGGGTGGAAAATATAGGAAGTGCCGATAAGGCGCCGCCCCCAACCCACGCATACAAGAGAGTGCGCCAGGAGGCTGCATACAGTTTGCGCCGGGGAAAATGGCGGGATGTGGAACTTCTAGAATTTCATGAATTAGTGTCTTGGCTCTTGACGAGTCGGTGTCAAAGGTGCATCCGTGCACCTTGCCACCTGAATTTGCCGTCCGGGCAAATTCCCTCTGACTTTCTACATGAAATTAAGAAGTTCTCACATTCCGCCATAAAATCCCCGGCGCAAACTGTATGCAGCCTCCTGGCGCACTCTCTTGTATGCCTGGGTTGGGGGCGGCGCCTTATCGGC
>JAXJVZ010000417.1:0-7483 GCA_036308285.1 Agathobacter sp.
TCAGTAATTGTTCCATTTACAACAGCTTTGTTTCTCAATGCAAAATTCTTCTTTGAAACATATGACTTATTATTCTTAATAAAGCTAAGTTCAATAACTACCTTCTTTTTATTCTGAGCTTTAGCAAGCGAAGGACTAAAATCATTTACATACTCAGCCATAAGCTCCGGAGTCCCCTTGGTAACAGCCCCAGTTGCTGCAATAGTATCTTTTCTAAGATAAAGCTTATTTTCTGATTTCTTCCAGATTATGTTATAAATATATTTCTTCTCAACTCCAGCTTCCTTTACGGTATTGTAAATTGCAAGAGTTTTAGAAGTAACAGTTTCTGTAATATCTGAATCAGTAAGAATTATCTTATTCTCATTGTCGTTGTAATAATATTTTATTCCATTAGTTGAATCAATTATCAAATCAGACAACTGATTAAATGAAAGCTGAGCCTCCTGCTGAAGCTCTACTTCTTCATTTACATTGCCATATGACTTAGTACCTGTAACAATAAAGCCAAGGATAGCACTGGTAATAATTGTAAGAATAGCAACAGTAATGATAAGCTCAATTAAAGAAAATCCTTTATTATTCAATTATACAGCACCTCCTTTTATTATTATTCAACTGCGACCTTTCCAGTCTCAGGGTAGATAGTAATCTTCTTAGTATTACTTCCCTTTGATACTTTAATTTGTTTTACACAACCTGAGGAATTCTTAACAGCTCCCGAACTTCTGTCAAATTCTATTTCAATAGGATTTGAAGCTGTAAGCGTTGTAAAAGAAGACTCAGCATAGCTTGAATTAGTTGTATACTGAACCGCTACAGATTTCCTGCCAAGCTTGGTCGTTGTTGTGTCAATAACACTCACCTGGTCAGAGCCATATACACACATATCTGCATAATATGCACCATTGGAATCAACATAAAACTTAAGGCTTACTCTGCTCTTTGCCATGGTCATCTGTCTTGCATTATTAAGTTGTGATTTCATGTTTGCCGCACATTCCTTGACATATGTGCCATTTGCTGAGCTTAAGGATATTGTTACAACACCTGCAAGTATTGACATTATTGCAATTACTACTATAAGCTCCACAAGAGAAAAACCTTTGTTATCCTTCATATATATCCCCCGGAAATTATTTCTTTGTCCAGTTTTGATATGTAATTACCTCTGTGTATGGTATTACCGAATCTGTTGTACTTGAAGCATTATTTCCTACAATACCATTTAATAAATACGAACTTCCCTGTTTAAAAACATTATAAAGCATAAGAGAATTTGGATCTGTTTCATCTGCTGCTACACCTAGCAGCTTCTTAAATACCTGCTCTGATGCACTTGTAATCCTGCAGTTTGAGACTATTTCAACCTTGCCCTGGGCAATAATTGTACCTGTAAAATCAGATTTAATCGTAACGTTACCTGATGATACAATTAACCTGATATCTGAATTAGAGCCATCATAAATATAATCATTGTTAGCAACAACCGCATCATATTTCGTGCCATCAGAATTATTGGCTGTGAATGTTTTAACTAATCCTGATTGTCCATTTGTCACAGCAACTAAATTAGACTCTTCAATGATATTCTGATATAGAGTGCTGCTAAGTTCTAAATTTGTAAGGGCCTCACGTTTTTTTATAAGAAGCTTACATAATGCTTCATAATTGTTCTTCATTACTGCTGACTTTGCGTCAATATCAATTCCGTCAACTATACCTCTCATAAGTGACAGATTTTTCTCATTATACAATGAATAATTTCCTACAGTATAGATAGATGCGCTCGCATCATTATTCGTCTTAATATAATTTGTATAGAAATCTGTATACAGATTGAGCTTTTCCTGATCCATACCATAAAAATCAGCATAGTAATCAGAAGCCTTATTTGCTGGCAGATTAACATAATAATATACATATCCATCATCAGAATTTCCATTTGCTGATGGAACAAATATCTTAGAGACAGCTTTACTTATATCATCAGCTGGGTTTAAATATGCTGAAAGCGGTTTTCCTGTCTTACTTGTAATTACGTCAGCATTAATCTCTGTATACTTACTGTCACCATCTACCAGTTTGAACTCAGCATATGATAATGGATTACGTCCAAACTTTGACTTTGCATCGCTGCCAGTTCCCTCAGTATACAGACATTCAGCAGGTACAAGATATGCTATCTGATTTCCTTTAACAGATATAGACTCTCCTGTCTGGATATTACCATTATTAATACCATTTCCTGTAATAGCTCCTGTATTAACATAGGCATAACCGGCAAGCATAAGCTCTTTTACTGCCGAAAGGTCTACAGTAGAATCCGGACCATTAATTATTATTGCACTACTTTCTCCTGCATCCTGCTTACTATTACCAAAACCAACATATTTACCCGAATTATTACTTCCGAGGATTGCTTTAGACCCTTTTCCGTTAAGTGTCATATCGTCAGCGACATATGTATCTCCAAGCAGATTAACTGAAGAACTTTTAAGAAAAATATTCTTAGTCCATAACTGACATCCTGATGGGACCTCTAATAGCGAACTTACCCCCAGTTGTACATCACCCTCTGAAATAAAATACGTACTGTTACTCAATTTTAATTTCTTTCCATTTGGTATTAACACACTCGTTGTCTCATCAGTCTTTGTGTGATTAACAACATATGGAGAACCTGAATATACGTTTCCAGACACAATTACATTATTTGTAGAATCGCCGGAAAGCTCTGTTCCTGAAGTTGCAATGATAGAATATGTAAAAAGCTCTGGTAAATTTGCCGATGATATAAAATTCATATCAGGAATTCCAAGAGAAATATCAGTCTCTATAATTGACACATATCCCTTATCATCTGTAAATGTCACCTTAATACCTTTTAACACAATTCCTGTTTCATAAGTATTAAGCAATCCCAGACGACCATTTGCATCAGTTGCAGATGTACATTCAATAACCGCACTAGGAGTAGCACCTGATGCCAAAAGTGCAGGGTCAACATACCCTTTTAATGTATTGATATCATATAACAAATCATTATCATTCGCTCTTAACTGTTTTCTTAGTGAAACAATATAATTGGTAGCAAATCTGTTATTTCTTCCGTTTTCATCCAATGAAGAATAATTCTGCATTACGTCTAAATATGCACCACTGTATGCATCTGATACATTCTTCTGTAATCCGACACAAATCTGGTCCAATACAGCTTCTGCTGAATAGAAATTATCCTTCACTTCAATGTCTGTAGTTTTCATCTGAAAATTTAAAAGGGAAATCCATAGTGCCACAACCGCCAGCATCGCAACAATCGACATAGCAATCATGACAATAACAAGAGTTGAACCCTTATTATCCAATGATTTTCTTTTCATTACTCCACCATACTTCCTGTAAATGTAACTATTGGGTCTTTGCCAGAAATATCTGACAAACCAACACTCTTATCATATATTTCAACCTTAACATCATACAGCCTGTCTTCTTTTTCAGCAGATTCGATTCCTGTTGATTTAAGCTTTGCAATTACCTGATCCTGATTAACATTATTATTATACATATAATAAACCTGAGGAGTATTACGCTCAGGTGATGCGGTCTTAAGATTTGAATTAATTCTAATAAGAGGAACTCCTGAAGAATTTGATGGTTCAACAACCTCCACCAGCACACCATATTTCTGTTCAAACTCATCGATTCTGTCTGACGGAATGCTATCAATCTGCTTGATAATTGACACTCCACAAGAAATATTCTTATTATTATTGATTATAATATGATCATCACATCCAATATATCCCAAAGAATTCGGCGAAGTCTCCCATGGCTGATAGAACAGATAAATATTTCTCAAATAACAATCTGTATTATCAGAATTATCATATATAAGACTCGTATATTCGGCTGCATTACTTGCACCATCCTCAGGGAACTTATGACGAACACCCTCATATGTATATTCGTAGGAATATGTAACCCTGACCTTAGTAGCACCAGCAGCATTACCATCAATATCGACAGTGATTGTTCTTTCTACATCACTTTGATTAAGATTATTCTTACCAATATCCACAAGAACCTGACTTGCCGTATCAGTATTGTTATTCATGGCATCATAATTAGAATCAATAGCAGTAATCTCTGCTAATTCCATGTTATTATACTTGCTATTGATTGATGTCATGTCTTTAGTCTTGGCATCTAATGTTATGAAAGCATTATATTTCTTATTATCAGACTGAATATTTGATGCAAAGAAATAATACTTATATGTATCTTCGTTTGGTAAAAAAGTATAGCCTTTTCCAGATAAATCCTTAAGAATGGCACTTGTAATCATATCCTCCGGATTACTAATTTCTGCAGGAACATCCTCTCTCTTGGTTACTTCTGAATATGATGTACCTGCTGGAATAACCTGCATAACTGTTGAATCACTGCTTAATGAAAATAAATCAAATCCTTCTGCAGGATAATTGAACTGATATGCCATTTCCGAAACTGATGCAGTTTCAAAGCCTTCCATAATGTTATCAGCAACATTTGTCGCTCTGAACTTATTTCTTGCCTTAACATTAGTTCTTGTTGCAGTTACAAATGAACTTAAAAGAGGAAGTACTATAATTGCAAGAATTGCAACAGACACTATAAGTTCAACTAATGATAGACCTCTATTGTTCCGTCTAAATCCTTTCATCAAGACTTCCTCCCTTCATATCGTATTCTATTTTAGTTGACTGTTCCAAATACATTCTGCGTACCATGATTAATATTCGGAATTGTAGGAGCTTCATATGGCTTGTCCAATCCATATAAGAAATATGTATCATATAACATAGAACCTGTCATCTTACCCTCTCCACTATCATAAGTAAGATTTAATGTATCTATTGTTTTTTTCTCAGAATCGCCTACCACCATATTTATAAGGCTCTTAGTTCCTGCATAACCTGATTGGAACTCTATAATAGTAGATACATCATATAACTGATATGGAACACCAGTATTATCAGTCTGCGTTGTATCTGTAGTACCATCGGTAGTTCCATCTGTAGTCTGGTTATCTGTAGTCTGTGCATCAGTAGAAGCATCAGTATTTGCAGTAGGATTTTCTACTATAACATCCTTTGCAGAAGGTTCTCCCACTGTAAAAGAAGATACAAATGAATTAGTAGCATTTTCAAGCTCTACAACATCCATAATTCCATTTTCAATTTTAAGATATGATGGAAACTTTGTGTAAATAGCTTCCATTTCCTCATTCATTTTTGCAGTCTCAGTCTTATACATCTCTGACTGTGATGCCTTAAGTGACAAATCATCATACTGTGACTGTAAATTCGCATTTTCTACTTTAAGCACATCTCTCTCTTCCTGAGCCTTCATGAAAACCAAAAAGTATGCGAGTGCTAATACAATAAACCCAATAAGGACAATAACTATTTTCTTATCTCTTGCTGACATCTATGTGCACCTCCTAATTAGCAGCCTCTGTAGAAGTCTGTTCTGCCGCCTGACCTTCTTCCTGCTGTGTCTCCTGTGCTGCTTCATCAGACTCTGTATTATCAACAATTGCAACATACTGGCATGAAACAGAAAAATTAATCTCTGAAGCTCCAGTATCATCCTTCGAGTCAGTAATAGTAGATACAGAAGTAATGTCAATACTATCAAAAGTTCTAAGCTGTGAGATTACATCAGCCGCAGCCTCTTTACTCTTAACTGTAATACTAAAATCTATACCTGCAGTAGAAGCTGATAATGAAAGAATCTGAACCTCAGAAGGCATCTTCTGCTCTAACTCCTCAATAAAGCTTACCAATTCATTATTGCGGTTAAAGGTCTGTGCATCAAGTGCCTTAGCCCATTCGTACACGCTCTTAGTTGAATTATATGTATCACACAATTCCTGTGCATAGGAAAGCTCATTAACCTGATTCTGTAATGTTACATTCTCTGTCTTTAAAACGAGATTAGAGAATATGCTATATGCAATCAGACCAATTGAAGCAATAATACACAATCCACACACAAGAAGCGTCGCTCCATATGAAGTGCCAGCCTCTTCAACCTCTATAATCTCACCATCTGCACCTTCTTTTGTGGTAACCTTGGTCTTCTTCCCCTTAGTCGGCTTAACACCTGATATGATGTCGAGCGGATTAATAGAAGCACCAATACAAGTGAAATACTCAGCTACCTTAAAATTAGAGGTCTTAAGATTTCTATTGATTAAAATTCCCTCAAACTGCTGTAAAGGAATAATCTTATAGTTAAGCTCAGCAGTAAGTAATTTGCTTAAACCACTAAAATCAGCTCCCATACCAATAAGAAAAATCTTCTCAATAGGTCTCTCTATATTTCTGGAATTATAATAATCAATGACTCTTGATAAGCTACTAATCAATGATGATAAAGCAACAGTCACATTTCCTCTTAATCGATGTAAGGTATCTGCATCCACATAATTTTCATCAGCTCCTACAGTTCTTTGCTCCTCTGCCGGAGTATCATTTCTTAGAGAAATACAGGTACGTCTCCTTGCAATATCCATGGCCTGAGTAAATGATAAATACTCTCCAAAGACCTCACTGTCCTGAATTTCTTCAATAGCTTCTGCGATACCATAGTTAATAATTCTCTGAAGCTTTACCTGCTCACCATCCATAACTGTAAGAATTGTCATATTCTCATCAATCTTGACAGTAGCCTTTACTTCTCCAGGAATCTCCCTGAGCATAAGCTGCTTAATAGCATTACCTGTATAATCCAAACCAACGAGCTGAAGCTTACATGCATTTGCAAGAAGCTCATAAGAACGGATAAGATCCTTAGGTACTGCAATTACAGACACTCTGATTTTCTTCTCTGCTTCGCCCTCAACCCTTTCAAGAATCTCATGAACAAGCTGATACTGCTCCAAATCTACAGGGAAGTAGTCTGAAGCATTCATCTTAATCATTTCTTTAATTTGTTTATCTTTTACCGCTGGGATTTCAACCTCACGCGTAGCAATACGTGCAGAATTAAGCACAAAAAGTGCTTTTTTTGTACTTATCTTATTCTCTTTAAGCTTACTAGCAAGAAGTGAACGGAACATGCTTACGTCCTGAATAACACCTTCTGACATCATGTCCTGTGGAGTTGCAAAATCGAATATATTATAAATCTTTGGATTTTTCTTAATCTTAAAATCTATCTCGACTACCCTTGTTATATTCTGTCCGATTTCAATACCCAATACTTTGTTGGCCATCTCTTCTCCTCCAATACGCTGTCGCTAAAATTCCGTACTATAATATTTCGACATAAATCCCGAAATAATTTAGCTATTTAATCATTTATAATTAAAACATCATAGAAACATACCATGATATTAATTTTTCACCCCAAAGTGTTGCAATCATTATTCCGACTGCAAGATACGGTCCCATTGCCAGTACTTTGTCTGCACCTGACAACTTCATACGAGTAA
>JAXJVZ010000418.1:0-11987 GCA_036308285.1 Agathobacter sp.
ATCAGCTTGTAATGATTAAGCAGTTCAGATATCCGATTAATGACTATATGTATGAGATACCGGCAGGTCTTATAGATGAGGGAGAGAATGCCCCGCAAAGTGCAGTAAGAGAGATGAAGGAGGAGACTGGCCTTGATATGGAGGTCTATACTGGTGGTGCAGATTACTTTAGAAGACCTATGTACCTGGCTCAGGGCCTGACGGATGAGAGTACTATTATGGTCTATGGAACTGTCGAGGGAACTCCTAACAGAGATAATCTTGAGGACAGCGAAGATATAGAAGTTATTTTTGTAGATAAGGCAGAGGCGAGAAGAATTCTTGCCGAGGAGAAAGTATCTGCAAGGGCATCCTTTATGCTTATGATTTTTATTAATTCAGATGAGGATAAGCCTTTTGATTTTTTAAATAAATAGTTTGTATTTGATGACCTGAATATCAGAGTAAGCTCTCTGGTGTTCAGGTTATTGCTTTTTATGGATAAGGTAGGCGAGACCACCATTCGGTGATTCCGCCATTGCTTTAGTATTAGAAAATATCAGCAAAAAAGTGTTTTGCAACACCGACTGCAGATGCTTCTTTGTCGTAGGAACAGCACTTTAAGTAAGAGATATCATGGTCGAAACCATTGTTTGTCATAACTTTATTTCCTAATGTAATCATGTGATTGGCAATAATGCCTCCAACATCTCCACCTAGAATAATATCCATATCATATGCCATACGCAAATTAGTAATTAATATTGAAAGATGATCTAAATAAGTTTCCCATTTATCCGTTGCCGATTTATCACCAGATTTTACCTGCTCCATAAAAGTATCTAAAGTTATTTGATTATTATTTGTAAGTACTCTAGCAGCACAATATGCGTCTGCACATCCTTTTTTTCCGCAATAACATTTTTTACCATTGGGAACAAGAATCATGTGCCCAAATTCGCCAGCCTTTTGATTTAAGCCGCGGAACAGTTGGCCATCAATGCAAAATGCCCCTCCTAAAGTATGATTCAAAGATAAATATAAAGCATTTTGATATTGTTGGGTATTTTCTGCTAACATCGCTGCATTTGCATCGTTTTCAAAATGAACTGGAAAATCTAATGCCTGTTCCAATAAATTCAAGCTATAGTTTTCAACTTGCAAAGCATGTGATTTTGTCACAATTTTCTCGCTTTGATTAATGATTCCAGGTATTGCGATACCAATTCCAAGAAGATTGTCATGTTTATTTTCGTTTAAAAAAATATTCACCTGCTTAGAAACTTCTGTGCAATACGAAAGATCTGGTATAAATTTTAGACGGATTCGTTTGGTATTTTCTATTTCAGATCCAAGGTTTACCATAACCATTTCTAAATGATTTGCTGAAATGATAATTCCTATTGCTCGTGCGTAGGTTTTATTTATCCCTATACTTTTGGCTTTTCTACCTCCAGTAGATTTATATTCACCTAGCTCAATAATTATTTCTTTTGAAATTAATTCATTAACACTGGTTAATACGGTGGGCATACTCAAGTTTAATTCTTTTGCCAATTCAGTTTTAGAGGTGACTGAATGACTTAGTATGTAATTTATAAGTTTCCCTTTTGTTGTAGTATTTCTTTTTGGATTCATAATATTATCTCGCTTATTTTATAAAAAACTTTATAAAAGTATTTTACATTCATATTTAATAAATGTAAAGCATTGTCTAATATTCGACTCAAAATTTGATATCTTTTAAATCAAATTGGTATATAGGTACAGAACATTAGTCAATTGTGTAAAAATACTAAAAGTACCTTATTAGAATTGTGCAAGAAGTAAAAAATTGTAGTAGATGATTGACAAATGGACTTTAAGGATAAATAATGTAATTACTTTAATAAAACACTTTATAAAAGATAAAACAAAAGAGCAAAATTAATTATGAAGGAGGAAACAATTATGTTACAGCAGCTAATGACAAATCCAGGAGAAATTATTTTCAGAGAGATTCCTGTTCCAGAAGTGAAAGATAATCAGGTATTAGTAAAAATTATGAATATAGGTGTCTGTGGTTCAGATATTCATGTATATCACGGAAAACATCCATTTACAAAATATCCGGTTACTCAGGGACATGAGGTTTCTGGGGAAATAGTTGAACTTGGAAGAAATGTTACAGAATTTCATGTAGGACAAAAAGTTACAATTGAACCTCAGGTTTATTGTGGTCACTGTTATCCATGTCGTCACGGAAAATACAATCTTTGTGAAGAATTAAAGGTTATGGGATTTCAGACAACTGGAACTGCTTCTGAATTTTTTGCAGTAGATGCTTCTAAGGTAACACCAATTCCAGAAGATATGACTTTTGAGGAAGGTGCAATGATTGAGCCGTTAGCAGTAGCTGTTCATGGAGTAAAGCAGATGGGCGATGTTACAGGCATGAATATTGCAGTACTTGGAGCTGGTCCAATTGGAAATCTTGTTGCGCAGGCGGCTAAAGGAATGGGTGCAGCTAAAGTAATGATTACTGATGTTAGTGATTTACGTTTGGAAAAAGCAAAGGAATGCGGAGTTGATGTATGTGTCAATACAAAGAACATTGATTTTGGGGAAGCAATGATAGATGCCTTCGGACCTGATAAGGCAGATGTAATTTATGATTGTGCAGGCAACAATATTACTATGGGACAAGCAATTAAATATGCAAGAAAAGGAAGTGTAATTGTATTAGTTGCAGTTTTTGCAGGAATGGCAGAAGTTGATCTGGCAGTTGCAAACGATCATGAATTAGATATTAAGAGCACAATGATGTATCGTCATGATGATTATGTTGATGCAATTCGTCTGGTAAATGAAGGAAAGGTTCATTTAAGACCATTAATTTCTAAAACATTTGCTTTTAAAGATTACAAGAAGGCATATGAGTATATTGATGATAATAGAGAAACAACTATGAAAGTTATTATTAATGTGCAAGAGTAAGGAGAATATATGGAGAATAAATATGGAATTGTAGGAGTTGCCCATATTGGGCTTCCAACTAATGATATAGAAAAAACAATTGAATTTTATGAAAGCCTTGGATTTGAAGTGATTTTGAAAACATACAACGAAAAGGCAAAGGAGAAAGTAGTATTCTTACAAATACAGAATTACTGTATAGAAGCATTCGAAAATGGACAGGCAGCAATGACTGACGGTGCATATCAACATGTTGCACTTGATGTAGAAGATATAGAAGCCATGTACAAGAAAATATGTAAGAACGGATTTGAAGTAATTACCGATGGAATAGAAGATCTTCCGTTTTGGGAAAATGGAGTGAAGTTCTTTATGATAAAAGGACCAAATGCAGAGAGAATTGAGTTTTGTCAGAAAAACTAATGGAGGTAATGATGGAAAGCAAAAATTATAATGGAAAAGTGCCATTAATAAGTAAAATTGCATATGGATTTGGGGATGTAGGATGCAATTTCAGTTGGATGTTTGTTAGCAATTTTTTGATGATATTTTATACTGATGTATTTGGTATCAGTATGGCTGCAGTATCAGCACTTATGCTATTTTCTAGATTTTGGGATGCAATTAATGATCCAATTGTTGGAGGTCTTACTGATAAGACAAAATCGAAATGGGGGCGCTATCGTCCTTGGTTATTAATTGCTGCACCCATCACAGCGATGCTTTTGATTCTGACATTCTGGGCTAGACCAGATTGGCCACAGAACGCTAAGATTATCTATATGGTTATTACATATTGCCTTCTTGTATTGGGGTATACTTGTGTGAACATACCATATGGAACTCTCTGTGGAGCAATGACACAGGATATTGATGAACGTGCAAAAATAAATACTTCACGTTCGGTTGCAGCGATGATAGCAATTGGTATATTAAACATTATTACAGTTCCATTAGTCAATAAATTTGGTAGTGAAAGCGCAAAAACAGGATATCTTACAGTTGCTATCATATATGGTTGCATATTTGTGTTATGTCATTTTTTCTGTTTTGCAAAAACAAAAGAAGTTGTTGCAATGCCAGAAAAAGAAAAAATATCGATTAAAGTACAGCTAAAAGCAGTTATGCAGAATAGACCATATATTTTAGCTTTGATTGGACAGATTTTATTTGGTTTTACATTGTATGGAAGAAATGCTGATATCTTGTACTACTTTACATATGTAGAAGGAAATGCTTCGTATTATACAACTTACTCTATGAGCATCATTATACCATCAATTATAGGAGCGGCTTGTTTTCAGCCTGTATTCCGTAAATTAAATAATAAAGGAAGAACAGCAAGTTTGTTTGCGTTTTTAACAGGAATATCTATGTTAATACTTTTCTTCTTTAATGTCAAAGAAAATCCAGTTATGTTTTACGCTTTGTCTGGTATTACTCAGTTTTTCTTCTCAGGATTCAATACAGCTATATATGCAATCATTCCAGATTGTGCAGAGTATGGAGAATGGAAGACCGGACTCAGAAATGATGGATTTCAATATGCATTTATTTCTCTTGGAAATAAAATAGGTATGGCAATAGGAACTGCGCTTTTAGCAGGACTTCTTGGAAAATATGGTTATGTTGCGAATCAGACACAAAATGCTGCTGTACTATCTGTTATGAAGCATGCATTTACAACCATTCCTGGTACTCTTTGGATTGTAACTGCAATTGTACTGTTCTTCTATAGGTTGAATAAAAAATACTATAATCATATTGTTGAGGAATTAAAGAATGGAAAAAGAAATTGAAGATTGGAAAGATGAATATTCTCTATTGATTAAGGATTATGTATATGCAGTATGACAATAAGTCTGTATGTACTGCAGAATTTATGGATTTATATTCTATCTACTCTATTGTATTTGGGTAATTGCGGTCAAATTTGAATGGATAAAGTAAATTATGTCAAATTAAAATACATAACCAAAAGCAGTAATTGACAAGTAATCAGCTGCCTACTACAATGAAAGAGGCAATTTGAAATAAGTCGCTTGAAACAATGTAGAAAATGTTAATGTGTATAGTTAAAATTGGAGAATAATTTGATATGTTTAAATTCCAAGCCAGAAAAAAAGCAATTGCACAGAGGATAAGAGAAGAGAGATTTAAAAAATTAATAAAGCAATATATGGAGGCGGCTGAAGTCCGACAGATGGATGAATATATTCAGCATGGCACGACAACAACACTTACACACTGCCATAATGTTGCCTGGCTTTGTTTTCTTGTTAATGAATATTTGCATTTGAAAGCAAAAGAAAAAGAGCTGGTAGAAGCAGCCTTTTTACATGATTTTTATCTGTATGACTGGCACGATGGAAATCCTGTCAGAAAGACACATGGATTTGACCATCCATATATCGCCTGCCAGAACGCTACAGAAATATTTGGAATATCAGATAAAAGCAAAGCTGCAATCAAAAGTCATATGTGGCCCCTTAACATTACCGAGATACCAAGGTCTAGGGAAGCAGTGATTATATGTATTGTAGATAAATACTGCTCTTTGTTTGAGACGTTAAAAATTGATATTAGAATAAAGAACTGTAATTATACATAGCTGTAATTGCAGTTTTTTTATATAAAATTTTATCATTGACAATACAGCAGAGCTGTAATGTGATGGACTTGTGTGATAAAGCATTGCTGTAGGAGGCGCATATGGGAGAAATAATTATAAATCAAATTCAAAATGAAACTGAAGCACAAAGATTAGGGCGTATGATTAAATATTTGCGCTTGTTGACTGGAATGAAGAGAGAAGATTTCGCAAACTATTTACATATTCCTCTTGGAACAGTACGTGATTGGGAACAGGGCAAGCGAAAGATGCAAGAGTATGTATACGAACTAATTGAATATAAGGTATCAAAGGAATTGTTGACGGAAAAGGAGTAGGAAGTGGATGGAAAGTGAGAAAATACAATTATTTGAAGAACAACAAATAAGAACAGCGTGGGATGAGGAGAATGAAGAGTGGTATTTCTCAATAGTTGATGTCGTTGGTATATTAACAGATGCAGTTGATTATAATACTGCAAGAAAGTATTGGAATAAAGTTAAACAAAGGTTATCAGAAGAGGGAAGTGAGTTGGTGACGAAATGTCACCAACTGAAATTAAAATCACCCAAGGATGGAAAGAGATACAAAACAGATGTAGCAAACACAGAAGAGCTTCTTCGTATCATACAATCTATTCCTTCAAAAAAGGCTGAGCCTTTCAAGTTATGGCTGGCACAGGTTGGACGGGAAAGAATAGAGGAAATTATTGATCCGGAGTTGACGATTGATCGTGCGTTAGAAACATATGCTAAAAAGGGATATTCATCTGATTGGATTAACCAGAGATTGCAAACAATTCGTGCAAGAAAAGAATTAACAGATGCGTGGAAAACTCATGGTGTTGAACCGGGAAAAGAGTATGCAATCTTAACGGATGAGGTGACAAAAGCCTGGACAGGATTGAATACTCGTCAATATAAGAATTTGAAGGGATTAAAAAAGGAAAATCTCCGAGATAATATGAGTACGTTGGAACTTGCATTAAATATGTTAGCCGAAGCGACAACAACAGAATTGACCAAAATACAGAATCCACATGGTTTAGAAGAAAATCGTGTTGTTGCCAAAACAGGAGGACGAATTGCAGGGGAAGCAAGGGAACGCATAGAAAAAGAAACAGGGAATCCTGTTATAACAAGCCAGAATGCAAATAGTCTTAATTCTGTTGTGACGGGAATGATAGAGGGAGTTATCGAGAAAGAGGACGATAGTAAACAATAAAAAACAATAGTAAACAGAGAACTGTAATTACACATAGCTGTAATTGCAGTTCTTTTTATTTTTATAAACATATTTAAAGTTCATTTAAAGTTCGTCTGATAACATAACTGCTGAAAGGAGAGCAGATATGGCAGAGCAAATGATTTTCAAACGTTACGAGATAAAGTACATGCTTAATCGCAGTCAGTTTGAGAAACTTAAGGAGACAATGAAGGATTACATGAATGCAGATGAGCACGGGAAAAACACCAATTGCAGTCTGTATTTTGATACACCACAGTTTTTGATGATCAGGCGTTCAATGGAGAGACCAATATATAAGGAAAAACTAAGGGTAAGAAGTTATGGAGTAGCACAGAAGGATTCAACAGTTTTTGTAGAACTAAAGAAAAAATATGATTCTGTAACCTATAAAAGGCGAATTGGAATGACCGAGTCTGATATGGAGAAATATCTGATAGGGCATACACCAGTTATGGACACACAGATTTCAAGAGAGATTGATTATGTTTTTAAAATATATGACAAGCTGGAACCAGCGGTGATGCTTTCATATGACCGGCAGGCATTTTATGCGAAGGATAATCATGATTTTAGAATGACATTTGATGAAAATATATTATGGAGAGATTATGATTTGTCTCTTATAAAAGGTATATATGGAAGACCACTTCTGGAAGAAGACCAGATATTGCTTGAGGTAAAAGTTGCATCGGCTTTTCCGATGTGGCTGGTTAGATTTTTGAATGAGAATAAGATATACAAAACATCTTTTTCGAAGTATGCAAATGCGTATAAACAGATGAGGGAGATGGGCAGAGTGATGAATCGAGAAATAGAACGAGAATTCAAGCAAAAAATAAAACGAAAAATAAATCGAGAAAGGAATCGAGAATTATATGGAGGAAATAGAAATTATGCTTAACAACTTATTTACGGGAATGTTTGACATATCAACGCAGACGGTTATTTCAGTATCGCAGTTTATCTTGTGCATCATGGTTTCGCTTGGAATCGGAGCTTTTTTGGCATGTATATATACCTATAAAGGCAGATATACATCTAGTTTTGTCATAACACTGGCTATGCTTCCGGCAGTAGTATGTATGGTTATTATGATGGTAAATGGGAATGTAGGTGCTGGCGTTGCTGTCGCAGGAGCATTTTCACTGGTTAGATTTAGGTCAGTACCTGGAACTGCAAAAGAAATAGGAACAATTTTTCTTGCTATGGCATCAGGGCTTATTGCAGGAATGGGATATCTGGGATTTGCAGTATTATTCACTGTGATTATGGGTCTTGTAATGTTAGTGATGAACATGGCTGGTATTGGAACTCATCAGAAGGATAATGGAGAAAAAACGTTAAGGATTACGATTCCTGAGGATATTAATTATGGTGATGCATTCGATGAAGTATTTGAAAAATATACAAGTTATTGTAAGAGTGTTTCAGTAAAGACAACTAATATGGGAAGTCTTTATAAGCTTACATATTATATAACACTTAAGGATGTTAAAGATGAGAAGGCATTTATCGACGAGCTAAGATGCAGAAATGGTAATCTTGAAATCAGTATGTCTAAGCAGGAGGTGAACAATCTTGAATTATAAGAAAATAGTATGTTGGATGATGACAACAGCAGTAGTTATGTTGGGGATTGTTTCTGGATGTGGTCAAAGTTCAAAGCAATCAGGTTCATCAGAAAAATATATTGATTTGGAAGAAGCGGCAGTAGATGGCGAAGTGCTAATATCAGAGGAAGGGGATTACATTTTACAGGGAAGTCTTTCCAATGGGCAAATCGTGGTAGATGCCAAGGGCGCTAACGTTTCACTGATTTTCGCAGGAGCTCAGGTGACAAATGAAGCGGATGCGGCACTATATGTAAAAGAGGCAGAGCAGGTTGTTGTTACTCTGGAGGAGAATAGTGAGAATGCTTTGAGCTGTACCGAAGAATATGATGCAGAAGATGAGGACACTGTTAATGCAGTTATTTATTCGAAGAACGATCTGGTTCTTGAAGGAAGTGGTTTGCTTTCAATTACATCAGAGTATGGTGACGGTATCAAAGCAAAAGAGAATCTGACGATAACTGGTGGTGATTTTGATATTGATGTAGCAGGAGATGGAATTGATTCTTCCGGAGTTTTGCAGATTGATGATGGAATATTTGATATCCTTTGTGCAGGGGGATGTGAGAATGGTGAAACTCATCTTGAACAGAATTTCACAGGTGGTGGTAAGATGCAAAATATGGGTGAAAAGCCTGAGGGGGCTGGACGTAAGGAGCAGGGAGAAATGCCAGAAGGAGTGGAGCTACCAGAGCAGGGAGAACTGCCAGAAGGTGTTGAACGCCATGACAGGGGAGGTAAGTCGGGAATGAGAGAGTTGGCAGAGCAGGGAGAATTGCCAGAAGGAATGGAGCCGCCAGAGCAGGGAGAACTGCCAGAAGAAATGGAGCCACCAGAGCAGGGAGAAATGTCCGAAGATGGTGAACGTCCAGAGATAAATGAGACGTCGGCAGACGTTGAGCAGAATGGCACAGATAGTGATGAAACAATAAGTTCAAAAGGCATTAAATCCGACACCGACATAAAAATTAGTGGAGGAAACATAAAAATTGATTCTGCCGACGACGCAATACATTCAAATGGAACAGTTACCATTGAAGCAGGAGTAATTGAACTTGCAAGTGGTGATGATGGAATTCATGCAGAGAGTGAATTGCTTGTAAATGGAGGAAGCATAAAAGTTACAAAATGCTATGAAGGATTAGAAGGCACTGATGTAACTATAAATGATGGGGACATAGAGGTGACATCGGATGATGATGGATTAAATGCAGCAGGTGATACTAATGCAACTGCAGACAGCACAGCCGAATACAAGATTACAATAAATGGAGGTTATCTGTATGTATGTGCCGGCGGAGATGGAATCGATTCAAATGGTGATATTGAGATTAATGGTGGAACAGTATATGTTGATGGCCCATCAAATAATGGAAATTCAGCAATAGATTTTGGTGAACGTTCTAAAGCTATAGTAAATGGAGGAACACTGGTGGCAGTAGGATCAAGCGGCATGGCAGAGGAATTTGATGCAGAGTCAACACAGGGATTTGTGTTAGTACGTTTAGATCAGACTGCAGAAGAAGGAAGCCTTGTAACACTTACTGATGAATCTGGAAAAGAATTAATTTCATATACTGCAGCAAAAACTTTTAATTGTGTTGAAATAAGTTGCGCAGAACTTATTGAGGGTCAGACTTACACATTGACTGTAGGAGAGACTTCGCAGAAGATTGAGATTTAGCCATTGATAATTTATTTTTTTGCATCTACAATGGAAGTAACAACATCTATTTATTTGGGAAGGAGAAATACATAATGAATAACAAAGAGGTAGTAGTTAATTTTTTCACGGAGGGTTATGCAAAGCACAATTATGAGTACATTATGGAATGTGTAGCAGACAATTATATAGACCACAGTCCTGCCGGTGCAAGAAGTAATGCTGACGCTGTAAATATTTTGAAAATCGTAGAGAGACAATTTACTGATTTGAAAATTGAAGTCCTTGATGTGTTTGCCGAAGGAAATATGGTAGCAACAAGAATTTTATATGATGGGATTCACTCTGGAACCTGTATGGGAATAGCGGCCACTGGAAAACGTATCTGCTTTGAGGCATTAGAAAACTTTAAAGTGGTGGATGGAAAGATTGTTGAATCATGGGGTTATTGGCCGGATAAGGAAATAGAGCAAAAGTTGTCCGCAATGGACTAGGAGGAATTAAAGTGCGCCTGTTATTAGCAGAAGATGAAGAAGATTTGAGCAAGGCTTTGGTTGCCGTACTAAAATATAATAATTATTCGGTTGATGCTGTCTATGATGGAGAAGAGGCATTGAGCTATATTGAAGCTGGCAACTATGATGGAGTTATCCTTGATATAATGATGCCAAAGCTCGATGGAATAAGTGTGCTAAAAAAGGTAAGGGCAAATGGTAATAGCATACCAATCCTTCTGCTTACTGCAAAAGCTGAAATTGATGATAAGGTAGAAGGTCTTGATAGCGGTGCAGATGATTATCTGACTAAGCCATTTTCCATGAAGGAACTGCTTGCCAGAATTCGTGTGATGACAAGACGCCAGAGTGAAACAACAGATTCTATATTAAGATACGGAAATATTTCTTTGAATCGGGCAACCTATATTTTATCCTGCGGCGAGAAAGAAATCAGACTATCGAATAAGGAATATCAAATGCTTGAAATGCTCCTGGCTAATCCTGGACAGGTTATCTCAACAGAGCAGTTTATGGAAAAAATCTGGGGATTTGACAGTGATACAGAATTAAATGTTGTATGGGTCAACATATCCTATATTAGAAAAAAACTTGCATCTATTGGAGCATCGGTTTTGATAAAAGCAATTCGCGGCTTGGGCTATTCAGTGGAGGTAGAGGCATGATTGATAAACTCAGGAAAAAGTTCATATTGGCAGCAATGCTTTCTACTTTTTTTGTACTATTTCTCATAATAGGAACTATTAATATTGCCAATTTCGTGAGCGTAAACAGAGGTCTGAATAATCGTCTGGAATTGATTTCTGAAAATGGCGGAAGCTTTCCGGATCTTATGAATACGCATCCGCCCAAAGAAGATATTCAGCCAGAAAAAAAGGATGACTTTTTTGATAAACCAGGAATAAATAAAGAATCACAGTTTGCAACAAGATACTTTACTGTATTTATAAATGAAGATGGAACAGTGAATGAAATAAATACTGGTAAAGTGTCGGCTGTAACGGTGTCTCAGGCAAGGAACTATGCAGTAGAACTTTTGCAAAAAAACAAGATAATCGGGTTTGTAGAAGATTACAAATACCTTAGAACAACGCTTGGCGATGAAAATTATATGTATGTATTTATTAACTGCCAGATGGAAATTGAAACGGTAAAGAGTTTTCTTTTTGCAAGTGTGGGAATAAGTATAATTGGTCTTATTGGAGTGTTTATCCTAGTGTGGTTTTTTTCGGGGAAAATAATGCGTCCTGTCGCAGAAAGCTATGAAAAGCAAAAGCAATTTGTTACAGATGCAAGTCACGAGATTAAGACTCCGCTTACCATTATCGATGCCAACACAGAAGTGCTCGAAATGACAACAGGAGAAAATGAATGGACAAAGAGCATACGAAAACAGATTGGAAGAC
>JAXJVZ010000419.1:0-2046 GCA_036308285.1 Agathobacter sp.
GTAATGATTATTATTTTAAAGTTTATAACCTTGAAAAGGATAATTTTAAATATATTTCAGATACACAGTGGTATACAATAGATAAGGTTGATTATGATGCAGAAAATGGTATTATTTCTCTGAGAAACAGTTATGAGCTTTTGCTGGTTGATGCTGATACATATTATCCAATTGCTGAAATTGAAGAGGGAGTTGGATTTGTGGCAGATTCCGGCAGAATATTCGGTGCTGATAAGAATTCCCTGTTTACATTTAAGTACAGAAAGCTTGATGACTTAATCAGTGAAGCAAATGAGAAATATGGAAAGCTCGAGTTTAGTGAGCAGCAGAGTACCAAATACAACATAGATTAAATCGCGATTAAAGTTTAAATACAGTAGGAGAATTTATATGAGACTGAGTGATTTTTTAGAATACAATGATATAGCTATACAGTGCCATGACAATCCGGATGCGGATGCATTAGCCAGTGGTTATGGAGTGTATGTATATCTTAAAGCTCATGGAAAAAATGTTAAGTTTGTGTATGGTGGAAGATTTGAACTTCAGAAAAGTAATCTGCTGCTTATGATTAACAAGCTTTCAATTCCAATAAAATATGTGAAAGAACTTGAAAAGCCAGAGCTTCTGATAATGGTTGACTGCCAGTACGATGGTGGAAATGTGGCTCATTTTGATGCTGATACAGTCGCAGTTATAGATCATCATCAGATATCAGGTCCTTTACCTGAGATGTCTGACGTAAGAAGTAATCTTGGTTCATGTGCGACACTGGTTTACAGTCTCTTAATGCAGGAGTATTTTGATGTGAATGCTGATTCGAAGCTTGCCACAGCATTATATTACGGTCTTCTGACAGATACCAATAATTTTGCTGAATTAAATCATCCTATGGACCGCGATTTAAGAGAAGAGGTTGAGTTTGAACAGAGCTTAATTACACTTTTCAGAAACTCTAATTTATCACTTAAGGAGCTTGGAATTGCCGGAGAGGCACTTATGGGCTACGAGTACAATGATGACTATAGATACGCCATAGTCAAAGCAAAACCATGTGACCCTAATATACTTGGAATGATAAGTGATATGACTCTTGAGGTTGATACAGTAGATTCATGTCTTGTATATAGTGAGCTTCCATTCGGAGTGAAGTTTTCGGTAAGAAGCTGCGTTAAGGAAATAAATGCCGGAGAGCTTGCTGAATATATTGCCGCCCAGATAGGAAGTGGCGGTGGACATAGTGATAAGGCCGGAGGATTTATCCAGGGAGAGCTCTTAAAGGAAAGCCCTGTAGATTATCTTAAAGCAAGATTAAACAAGTATTTTGCCGAGACAGAAGTAATCTATGCGGAAAGCTATGTGGCAGATGTTTCGGACGCCAAGGTGTATAAAAAGAAGAATCTTACAATTGGTTATGTTGACCCGGCAGAGTTTTTGTCAGTCGGAAGCAAAGTCCTTATACGTGCACTTGAAGGAGATATGGATGTAACCATAAAAGATGATTTTTATATTATGATTGGAATCAAAGGAGAGGTTTATCCCTGCAGCAAAGAAAAATTTAATCGCAGCAACAAGCCTCTTGATGAAGCCTATAACTTAGAATGCGAATATGAACCTGTAATTAAAAATAATATGACTGGTGAGAAAATAGACCTTCTGCCATACGCAAAGAGTTGTATTTCCACAGGAGACGTTACCATTTATGCAAAACAGATAAGCGGTCGAATAAAAGTATTTACAGCATGGGATAAAGAAAAATATATGCTCGGAAGACCAGGCGATTATATGGCTGTTCGTATGGATGACTATCATGATATCTATGTAATAGCCCAGGATGTTTTCGAACAAACCTATGAGCCGGTAAGCGAATAAAAGCCAGCGCTAAATCAAACAAACATATGAAGAATATGTCACCAAAGCTGACGCGCATACCGAAGCAATAACGCCAAGGCCTTATTTAAACAACAATCAAATAAGCGCATGTAAAAACAACAATCAAATAAGCGCATGTAAAAACAACAACCAAATAAGCGCATGTAAAACCAA
>JAXJVZ010000420.1:0-5364 GCA_036308285.1 Agathobacter sp.
ACTCTCCAGAGGAGATGGTTGGTAAGAAGGTTATGGTGCTTGTAAACCTTAAGCCAGCTAAGCTTGCAGGAGTTCTTTCTGAAGGAATGCTTCTTTGTGCAGAGGATGCTGAAGGTAATCTTGCCCTTCTTAAGCCTGAGAAGGATATGCCATCAGGTGCAGAAATTGCTTAAGCAGCGAGTTATAGTGTGAAAAATTATAGAAAAGGATAAATCCACGGTGAAATATCCGTGGATTTTTTGAAAATTTTCGTATAAATTTATAATTTTCATTTAAAATGAAATCAAAAGATGGTATAATAGGACTAAGTTTACATTTGAGGGTATCAATTTTGGGGATAGGATTATACGATGAACAATATTTTGATGGATATTATTAAAATGCTTTATCAGAAAGAAGAGGGAATTATTGCAATACGACATTACAATAATTTCTGTATTAATGCTGATAAGCTTTTTTTATTTAAGGAGTCTGATGAGAAGGTTAAAATAGTTCACAGAGATTTTTGTGATGCACGTGTTTCAAGACCGTTTGATCCTTTTTTGCAGACTATTAATGAGTTATGCGTTCAGCATGAACTGAGAATAGATGAAGTCCTTGATAATTGCCAGATATATCCATTACATCGAGAAATCTATGAAAGCTATTTTACAAATGGTGTTGCAACGAGAAAAGAAAAGCCACTTATTAATGAAATTAATTTTGAACAGCAGCTTTTTATAGAAGAAATCGCAAGAATGCTTGAATATTTTGCCCAGCTTGAACCAATATGTTTTTTATTGGAGAATGTAAGTGTTGCTGGATATTCTACATTGTGGGAAATTCAAAAGCTTATGGAATTATCCATTAAAGATATTTCTATAATCTGTACCTTTAACGAGACTGAGAATGAAGTCGAATATACAAAAGAGCTTTGGCAGTCGCTTGTTACAGATTGGGAGAATAACAATATTCTCATTGATGTTATGGACGAGGATCAAAAGCCGGTTGAAAAAGCAAATTCGTATATTATATATCCTATTAATGAACTAGAAGATATATATAAAGATTTATGTAATCTGTTTACATTTACGTGTTACAGACAGGTCGCATATCACCTTAATTTTGTGTACCACAAGTTTGAGGTGGAGAGGATTACTGTCTCAGATGAGATAAAATTTAAGTACCTTGAATTATATGCAACAACTACAATGTACATGGATTTAGGTGCTGAGGCAATGCTTTACCTTAGCAGAATGCAGCCTCTTTTAAAAGGACTTAAGGATAAAATGTGGAGAGTCCTTTACAATATGGTTGCTGCAAGCATATATATGTATGGATTTCAGCAGGACATCGCACAGAAATATATTGATGAATGTAGATGTCTTGTGGATGAGAATGATAATCCTTTTACGGTATTTAAAATTAACCTCATTGAACATATGAATTCATTTCAGGGATGGCGTAATGTCTGGATGCTTGATAAGACAATTCCAGGTTTGGATGTATTGATTTCGCAATGTATTAAATATGGATATGATAATCATCTTGCTCATATTTATGTATATGCCTTTGACAATGAGGAAGAACGCTATGCAAATCTTGCAAATTTGAATGTGAAAATGCCTCATTTTCTGAAGGGTATGAAGATTGCAAAACGTATCGGCAATTACAATTTTATGATTGAAGCATATAAGAAAAATGTGCTTCTGGCATCTACTAATGGATACTATTCGACTGCAAATTATTTTAATGAGAAGATAAGAGATATCTGCGTTGAAAAAAATATCAGAATAGAGCTTGCAAATACATATAACTGCATGGGATATAACTATTGTGTAGCAGAGGAATATGATAAGGCATACGATTGTTACAATAAAGCTTTAGAGTTATTTATCTGTATGAACGATATCAATTCTGTAAATGAAACTGTGTATAATATTGCTATAAATGCACTGCTTGCCGAACAGTATCAGACTGCTTATAAATTATTTCAATTATGCATTAAGGGAATAGATCTGATTAATGCAAACAGTATTAATGTATGTAATATTTCAAAGATATATGGGCTTCAGGCATTCTGCGCCTACAGATTGGGACAGACATATAATGCAATTACCAATCTTCAGTATTCTGAGCAGTTTCTGGGACATATTATTGAGCTTGAGGATCAGGATGTTGATGCCGCACATTTGTGGGATGATGATCTGGCTATTTTTTACACGGTGTCAGCTCTTTTGAATGAGCAGAATGGAAATCTTGAAGAGGCATATGCTTTACTTAAAAAAGGTAAGAAATTCATAGACAGAGCTGTTGGAAGCAGGTTTATGTTTTTCTGTCCGTATGCAATTATTTATGCAAGAGTTGCAAAGAGCTGTGGAGATGATTTTGGAGCTAAACAAATGTTAGATGAGGCAAAGAAGTATTGCCGTCAGAGTAATTTTGTTAATAGGCTTGAAATGGTTAAAGCATATGAAGAGGGCAGGCGTATTGAATATGATGTTAAGGATTTCAGTCTGAAAAAAGAGGTTGAGGATTCAATAATTTACAAGGCGGAATATTATGGTTTGGCTGAGGATTATAATTCCCAGAAAAAAGATCTTGAGTTTCTTAGCATTTGGCAGAAGATTTTAAGTGGTAACATCAATGATTTTGAAAAAGTCTTAGATACAGCATTTGTGTCTTTGATGAATCAGTATAATCTGGATGATTTGATTTTTATCAGGATGGAAAATGGGCGTCCAGTTCTTTGTTACAAGAATTCATCCAGTGAAATAACAGAAGAGATTTTGTGGTATATTGTTGACTACTTTAACAACAATCGTAGTGCATTTAGAACATCCAGACGGGACAAGGGATATACCAGATACCAGAAATTTATAAATAAATGTTTTGGCTTTAATTCAATATGTACTTTTATTGCAGTACCAATTTTTACTGATGAAACTTTAAATTCCGTATTCCTTGCATCTGTGCAGATGAATATGGAGTGGAGCTACAAATCAAAGCGTTATATTTATGATAATGATGATTTATCTGTTTTTTCAATGCTTTATCATAATGTTGTCGATTTCATTGAGAGGATGGAGGGGCAAAAGCTTATCGCAAATGCCAATAACCGTCTTAAGAATATGGCGGTTAAGGACCAGCTTACAGGAATCTATAACAGGCAGGGATTAGTCGAGCTGTTTAATAATGATTTTGACAAGTGCTCTGTTATATATGCAGACCTTGATAATTTCAAATATTACAATGATACATTTGGTCATGATGTAGGGGATAAGGTTCTCATCGAATTCTCTAAGCTGCTTGGCAGTGTTACAGACCAGAAGGCTGATGCTGTAAGATATGGAGGAGATGAATTCCTGCTGATTCTTTACACTGATGACAAGGTAGTAGTAGAAAATGCTGTCAAAAATATATATGACCGGCTGGAAAAAACTAAAGGACTTTCAGTAGACATTTCCAAATCATTAGGTTATGAGCTTGAAATTCCTAAAGATAAGCAGTTATCCTGCTCGATAGGAATTGCAATGGGTAACATTAATTCCAGCGAGAACAGGAAGCAGCAGGTTGATGAAATTCTTAAGAAAGCAGATACTATGATGTATCGTGTAAAACACACAACAAAACATTCATACATGTTCTATGAATATTAGACCATTGGGGACGGTGTTTTCTGGCACTTTCACTGTCCCCAATGGTTTTTTATTGTTACAAATGAACAATAAGGAGAAATTTTTTTTGGACAAATTGGTCAATTTTCAAAGACGGCTAGGTATGATATTATTATAGAGTTAATTTTCGATTAGTTTCGAAAAAATAGGGAGGAAGAAATATGAGAAAGAGTAAGCGTTTATCTTCGCTTGTGATGGCGGTAATTATGATTGTTTTTACCCTTGCAGTGAATTTAGCTTCAGTAGTACCAGTCAGTGCAGCTGGAGAAGTTGTGTTGAAGCTGCATTATCACAGAGAAGATGCAAAGTATGATGGATGGGATGTATGGTCCTGGGCAGAAGGACATGATGGTGCAGCCTATCCATTCGCAGAGGAAGACGGTGAGATGGTTGCAACTATTGAGGTTGAACCTGGCACATCATCAGTTGGATTTATTGTCAGAACAGAAGACTGGACAAAAGATTTCGACGGAGATCAGTTCATCGATATCTCAGAGATGGTATCAGGAACAGTTGATGTCTACGTAGAGTCTGGTCAGGAAGGCTTTGAGAAAAAGTATCGTGACGATGCAGTAATTGGAACAAAGCTTAAGAATGCAAAATACAATGGCGACGGCACAATTACGGTTACAATGACAGGAGAAATAGAAGGCGATACCGCATCTGTTTTTTCAGTAGCTGGTAAGACTGGCCCGGTAGGAGTTGCCGGAGTGAAATATGATGGTGACTTTTTATATACTGTTACATTAGAGGAAGAGTTAGTAAATTCAAAGAGCTACACAATTACATTTGAAGAAACAGCATATCCAGTTAGAATGCCAAGCATTTACTCAACAAAGGAATTTGAGGACGAATTCTACTACGATGGGGATGACCTTGGTGCAACATGGACTAAAGAGAAAACAACATTTAGGGTTTGGGCTCCAACAGCAGAGGAGATGTCAGTTAATCTTTACGAAAGCGGAACAGAAACAAGTAAAGACTTAATCGAGACAATCCCAATGACAGCCGATGTAAAGGGAACATGGGTTGCTGAAAAAGAGGGAGACTTAAACGGAACATACTATACATACAATGTTACAATCGATGGAGTCAAAAGAGAAGCCTGTGATCCATATGCAAGAACAACAGGTGTAAATGGAAAAAGAGCAATGGTAATTGACCTTGACTCAACAAATCCTGATAAGTGGGACAGTGACTCTGCTCCACATGCAGGAAAAGGAATCAATGAAGCAATTATCTATGAGCTTCATTTGCGTGATTTATCAACAGATGAATCATCAGGAATCAAAAATGTAGGAAAGTTCTTAAGCTTAACAGAGACAGGAACAAAGACACCATCAGGTATCCCTACAGGAATTGACCACATCAAGGAATTAGGTGCAACACATGTGCATTTACTTCCATTTTATGATTTTGGCTCAGTAAACGAGACATTTACAAAAGACAATTTATTTAACTGGGGATATGACCCACAGAACTATAATGTTCCGGAAGGTTCATATTCTACAGATCCTTACAATGGAGAAGTAAGAGTTGCCGAGGCAAAGCAGATGGTACAGGCAATGCACGAAAATGGACTTGGTATCGTAATGGATGTTGTATACAATCATGTTCAGAGTGCAGAGAGCTTCAGTTATAACGTATTAGTACCTGGATATTTTTCACGAGTTAATGAGGACGGAAGCTATTCAAATGGTTCCGGATG
>JAXJVZ010000421.1:0-7424 GCA_036308285.1 Agathobacter sp.
CAGGGAACGATAGTTCTTACAAACAAAGCAACAGCATACGAACTTCCTGCAACGGGTGGAAGAGGTACTCGAATGTATGTAATTGGCGGATTTTTGCTTAGTATTTTAGCTTTAATCGGTCTTTTATATAAAAGGAATATGATAAAAAATTAAAGAAGGAGAAAAAGAAATGAAAACAATGAAAAAAATATTGGCATTGGCAACAGCTATGATTATGGTTTTTGCAATGACAATAACAGCATTCGCAGATGAGAAAAAAGATTTTTCAATCACAATTAACAACGCAAACGCAGGTCACACATATGAGGCTTATCAGATTTTTTCTGGTAATCTTTCAGAAGGTGTACTCTCAAACATTGAGTGGGGTGCTAGTGTAACTGCTGAAGGTCAGAGTGCACTTGGTGATGCTAAGACGGTTGCTGCTACTCTTGATGGTGCTTCATCAGAAGAGGCAAAGGAATTTGCTAAGAAGATAGCTGATTATCTTGCAAATCCTGTTGCCACAGTTGACACAGTAGAAGGAACAAATAAGATTACAGGTCTTGCTGCAGGATATTATCTTGTAAAAGATAAAGATGATTCATTAGCTGAGACTGCTGAATCATACACAGAGTATATTTTAAGAGTTGTTGCTGATGTTACAGCTACACCAAAGGCTGATACAACAACTGTTGAAAAGAAAGTAAAGGATACAAACGACACAACAGGCGCTACAACTGATTGGCAGGATTCTGCTGACTATGATATCGGGGATGTTGTTCCTTTCCAGCTTAAGGCTACTTTAGCTTCAAATGTTGAGTCATATGATACATACAATGTAGTATTTAATGATACATTATCAGCAGGACTTACATACAATGCTGATTATACTGTTTCAATCGACGGAAAAGATGTTACAGCTGATTTTACAGCTTCATATGAAGGAACAAAGCTTACATTTGCCTGCGCTGATGTTAAGAAACTTGGTGCTACAAATAATAGCGTAATTATTGTTGAATATACAGCAACATTAAATGAAAATGCAGTTTTAGGTTCAGCTGGTAACCCAAATACAGTATATCTTGATTTCTCTAACAACCCAAATCATTCTGGTGAGGGAGATAATGAGAATGGAAAGACACCAGAAGATACAGTTATCGTATTCACATACAAAGTAGTAGTAAATAAGGTTGATCAGGATCAGAATGCATTAGCAGGAGCTGAGTTCACACTTGAGAAGAAGCTTGCTGATGGATCAAAGAAGGTTATTGATGTAATTAAGACACAGGCTGGTGACGAATTCACATTCAAGGGTCTTGATGATGGTGAGTATGTATTGACAGAGACAGTTACACCAGATGGATATAATTCAATTGATCCAATCGAGTTTACAGTAACAGCTGATCATGATATTTTATCAGATAATCCAGCTTTAAATTCTTTAAATGGTAATGTTACTACTGGCGAGATTAGCTTTACACCAAATACTACAGAAGGTAGTCTTAATACAACAGTAATGAACCAGAAAGGATCTACACTTCCTTCAACTGGTGGTGCTGGACGCGTACTTATCTATGTAGTTGGTGCAATTCTTGTACTTGGAGCAGGCGTTGTAATTATTGCTAGAAAACGTGCTAAATAATTTTTGAATACTTCTTCTTTACATGAACCACCGGCAGTTGCCGGTGGCTCATAAAAGAAAAATACAACAATAAGGAGAAATCTATGAGAAAAAGTTTATCAACAATTGTATTGACGATAATACTTGTCATAGGTGTGTCCTTATTGCTGTATCCTACAGTAAGTGATTATTGGAATGAATTTCATCAGTCTAAAGCAATTGCCAGTTATGTGGAAGTTGTTGAAACAATGGATGAAGAAAAAATTCAAAGCATCTTAGACGAGGCTATAGCTTACAATGAAAGATTACGCTCGAAAGCTAACAGATGGAATCTTTCGGAAGAGGATATTGCAGAATATAACAATACATTAAATGTTAGTGGAACTGGCATAATGGGATATATTGATATTCCAAGTATTTCTGTTCAGTTACCAGTATATCACAGTACTGATGAAGAGGTGCTTCAGATTGGTGTAGGTCATATTGAAGGTTCGTCCTTGCCAGTTGGAGGTGAGGGGACTCATGCAGTAGTTTCCGGACACAGAGGTTTACGTTCGGCGAAACTTTTTACAGATATAGATCAGCTTTCGGAAGGGGATATTTTTAAATTCTATGTTCTGGGGGAAACTCTGACATATCAGATTGATCAGATTAGAATTGTTCTTCCGGATGAATTGAACGATTTGAAAATTGAATCTGGTAAAGATTATGTAACATTAGTCACCTGTACACCATATGGAATCAATTCTCATAGATTACTGGTGCGAGGACATCGTATTGAGAATACTGATGCTGAGAAAACGGTAGTAACTGAGGCTACTCAGATAAAACCATTGTATGTATCAGTTATTTTAAGTTTTATTCTTTTGATTTTGTATGTAATTGTTGTCAAACTAATAGATAGGATTATTTTGTTCCGTTTCCGTTAATGGATTATTAGGAGGAATGTTAAGTGAGAAAGATTTTGAAGAAAAAAACAACTGCATTGATGCTTGCTATTTCATTGTTAGCTGTGGTTATTATTCCACAAGGAGTTGCAATGGCAAGGGGACATATTGATGTTGATAAAAAATGTTCTTTTAAAGTGAATATTTCAGAGGAGTGGGCAGATTTAAAGACCACTGATTTTTCTGTTAAGTTATATAAAGTTGCAAGTGTTGACCAGAATGGTGTATATACTGTTACTGATGAATTTTCTAAATTAGAGTCAAAGATTTCTGATGTTAATTCTGAAACAACAGCAGATGAATGGTCAAATTTGGCAGAGTCAGCAACACAAATCATGACAGATGGTAATTTGTCCGAGTATAGAACTGTTGAAATTGTAAAAGGCAATGGAAAGTTAGAAGATGTTGACACTGGTTTATATTTGGTGTATGCAGAAGAGGCAAAATCAGTAAAGTATGGTTATAGCTTTGTGCCATATCTTTTAGCTGCTCCAAATAATATTTATGCAACATCAGGTAGTGGTGATGATTCATGGATCTATGATGATATAGATATTTCTTTGAAGCCGGAGCAGTATGAACTTAAGGGTGATTTGGAGATAACCAAGACATTAACTACATACAATAAGGCACTTGGAGTTCCTTTGTTTGTATTTGATGTTGAGGCGTTTGATGAAGAAGATAAAGTAATATTCAGTGATGTGGTTTCGATTGCTTTTGATTCAGCTGGTACAAGGAAAGCTGTAGTTAAAGATATACCTGCAGGCGCAAAGGTTACTGTTACAGAAGTGTATGCAGGTGCAAGTTATGAAATCACATCTGATTCTAGTCTTGATGTTACAATAGTAGCAGAAGATGTTATTGGTGTTGATTTTACAAATGATTATAATGATCATTTGATATATGGAACAGGTGTTGTTAATCATTTTGAATATGATGGTGTTGGTTGGACCTGGCATCAGTTAGAGGATAATGAATAGGAGGAACAGCATGAGACGATTTGGAAATTCTTTTTATAAAATATGTCGAAGTAATCGGTTGATTGCTGTTATGGCTGTTGTTGCAGTAGTTCTTATTACTGCTGTTTCAACAAAAGAGGCAATGGCGTATTTTACTACATATGCAACTGCACAGGGAAGTCTTCCTGTTACTCTAGGACCAAAAACAGAAGTTCATGAGAATTTTAAAGACTGGACTAAAAATATCCAGGTTGAAAATACTGGAGATGTTAGTGTTTATGTAAGAGTGAAGGTTATTGCAGGAAGCCAGTTTACAATTACTGCAAAAGGTTCAAATTGGAGTGCTGGAAATGATGGATACTGGTATTATAGTAAACCAGTTGCAGTTGGTGAATTGACTGAGTCTATTGAAGCATATATTAAGGTTGCTGCTGATGTTGAAAGTAGTTTTAATATTGTAGTCGTTCAGGAATGTACTCCGGTTGAATATGATGAGAATGGAAATGCAGTGCCTGCAATTGATTCTGATTGGGCCCAGCAGGCAGAATATGTTATTAATGCAGATGAGTTAGAAGAAAAGGAGGCAGAATAATGAATAAGAAGAAGCTTCCTATAGTTCTAGCAGGTGTTGCAACTGGTTTGCTTTTACTTTCTGCAACAGGAAGTACCAGAGCTGCACTTTCATACATTAGTGATAATTATATTGCTCAGGTTGATATTAAGTCAATTGGTGTTACTTTAACTGAAAATGGTCAGGACATCAGTTGGAGAGATTATACTCATAAGGATGATGCCTGGAATGAAGGACAGGGTGTTTTGCTTGAAAACTTACTTACAAATGCAGGTGATGAAGAAATTGTCCTAAATAAAGTTTATCCTGAAGAACTTGCTGTTAGGAATAGTGGGACAATAGATGAGTATGTCAGAGTTGTTGTAACAAAATACTGGTTAGATTCAGATGGTGTTACAAAGAGAACAGATTTAGATCCTGCGATTATTGATTTACATTTTACAAATAATGGCTGGGTTGAGGATGAAACTGCTGCAACTTCAGAGAGAAATGTTTTCTATTATACAAACATTTTACCTAGTGGAGAAACAGCACCTGCATTTGCTGATACAATAAAGATTGGTGATGAATTAGCAAAGAAGGTTACTGAGACAACAAAGACAGAAAATGGATGTACAACAATTGAGACTTCGTATGTATATGATGGAGTTGTATTTGTGTTAAGAGCTGATGTTGATGCAGTACAGACTCATAATGCTGAAGATGCTATTATGAGTGCCTGGGGGGTTGATGTTAATATTTCGGGTGATGGTTCACTCAGTTTGAATTAAGGAGGGCAATATGAAAAAGAAAAGTTTTCTTGTAGCAATGTTGCTTGTCCTAAGTACGACAACATTCGCGTATGCTGAAGAAACGACAACAGATGCAGGTTATTGTGAATTTACAGGAAATGAGATGAAGAGCTCATTTGATTCTAAACAGGTTGCTGTATCTGTAAGTGAGATGGAGCCAGGTGATGCTGTTAATTTTCAAGTGAAAATAGCTAGTACTGCTGATTTTGATACAAATTGGTATATGTCAAATACTGTTCTTTCAAGTTTGGAAGAAAGTCAGGCTGTTGCAGAGAATGGTGGATATACATACACTCTTATATATACAGGCAGTAATGGTGATGTTACAGTGTTATACGATAGTGACAGTGTTGGTGGAGAAAAGGAAAGTACTGCTGGTGTAGGTCTTAACGAAGCGACAGATTCATTAGATGAATTTTTCTATCTTACAAGCTTGAAAGAAGGAGAAAGCGGAGTAGTAGATCTTAGAGTAAGTCTTGATGGTGAAAGTCAGGGAAATATATATCAGGATACTCTTGCTGCACTTATGATGAATTTTGCGGTAGAGAAAGATACAGATGTCCCAACAACAACGTTTAAGACAAATACCAGTCCCCATAGAGTAAAGACTGGAGATGTTTGGTTAGCTGGTTCTGTGATTGGCTTGCTAGCTGGAATTGTTCTTATTGTAATTGCAATTGTTAAAAGAAGAAAGGAGGATAAAGATGAGAAAAACTCTTAAATCAATTATTCTTTCATTTATTCTTTTTTCGTTTACTATTTTAAATGTGGATATTGTAAATGCTGCTAACTATACATATACGGTTTCATTTTTTTCTGGAAATCCTGGAACATTTTCTAATATGAGTGGTTTTCAGGTTAGAAAAGCTGCTGGTAATAAACAGGCAGTATCTATTAGCAATTCGGGACATAAGGTTGTAATAAGCGGACTTGAATATGGAGATACTGTAAGTTGTAGTGCACAGGATACAGTTTCTCTTGAAAAAGACAGTAAGTATTATGTAAAAGGCATTCGTTTAAGCGGAAGAGATAATAATACTGTTGCTTATTCTGCATTTACTGTTTCAGAAGATCAGGATTATGTTGTTGCATATGGAATTCCAGGCGAGATGACAGAATATACGGTTGAATATGTTGATGAGGCAGGTAATACACTTGCACCAAGTCGAATATATAGTGGTAACGTTGGAGATGAGCCTGTAATAGCATATTTGTATATAGAAGGATATACTCCGGCAAGTTATAATCAGACAAATAAGCTTGTAAGTGATTCTACAGCTAATGTATTTAGATTTGTATATACTCGTGGAGAAAATCCAGTTGATAATAATACAGATGGAAATGCAGGTACTGATAATACAGGAGCAGATGGAACTGTAGGAGCAGATGGAGCGGCAGGTGCTGGAAATGCAGGTGTTGCAGGAGCAGATGGTGTTGTAGGAGCAGATGGGGCTGCAGGAGCAGATGGAAATGCCGCTGATGCAGTTGTCATTCCAGATGGAGACAATCCGGCTGCAGATGGAGCTGATACTCCGGCTGCTGAAATAAATGATCCAAATCAGAATATTGAAGATGAGGAGACCCCAAGATCAGCAAATCCATTACAGGATATTTCAGATGCAATAACCCCTTTGGCCAGTAATATGACGAGGAATGGTTTATGGTTACCATTTATAATTGGTCTGGTTGCAGTTGCTGGTGCGATAGTATCGATTGTATTTATTGTGAAGAAGAGAAGAAGTTCTTTTATTAAAGCTGAAGATACAGAAAAATAATAATATATAAAATGTCATAATCTTGTGTTAAAAGATTATGACATTTTTTTATATAATTGTAAGATTTTTGGTTGAATTAAGCTGAAATTATGGTAATATAGATGTGTGCGTTTATATAACAATTTAACGCTACGATTTTGTTAAAAGAATGGTATGTACCATTCAAATAAATAATTTTTAGGAGGAATTGCAAAATGGCAAACAAGTGGGTTTATACCTTCAAAGAGGGTAATATGTCCATGCGTAACTTACTTGGTGGTAAGGGCGCAAACCTTGCTGAGATGACTGAGATTGGTCTTCCAGTACCACAGGGCTTCACAATTACAACAGAGGCTTGTACACAGTACTATGAGGATGGTCGTAAAATCAACGACGAAATCATGTCACAGGCTATGGACGGTGTAAAATGGATGGAGGAAGTAAACGGAAAGAAATTCGGAGATCTTAAGAATCCACTTCTCGTTTCAGTTCGTTCAGGAGCTCGTGCTTCAATGCCAGGTATGATGGATACAATCCTTAACCTTGGTCTTAATGACGAAGTAGTAGAGGCTATGATCGCTGGTAACCCAGATCCAGCTTTCGCTCGTTTCGTATATGATTCATATAGAAGATTTATCCAGATGTTCTCTGACGTAGTTATGGAAGTAGGAAAGAAATACTTCGAAGAACTTATCGATGAGATGAAGGAAAAGAAGGGTGTTAAGTTTGACGTTGAGCTTACAGCAGAAGATCTTAAGGAACTTGCTGGACAGTTCAAGGCTGAGTACAAGAAGCAGTTAGG
>JAXJVZ010000422.1:0-2132 GCA_036308285.1 Agathobacter sp.
ACCTTAATCCGTGAAGTTAAAATAAAATTTAAAAATACTGCTGTATAAATTTTCTCGTCATGGTTAATATGAGATAATTTCATGCAGTACAATAAAAATATAGTATTTAACATCATAAAATTTATTACATATTTAATTTTTGGCACAACAAACAAGCCCTATTATGCAGATTTTTTTCTTAGACCATTGCAAATTTATCGTATATATCTCCAAATACATAACGCCAAATATTGCTTCTGCCTAGAGATAATATTGTCTGTCTGCCATGCTCTACTATATGGCTGGCAAATTGAATTAATGTGCTTATTACAGTTCTAAGGCGTTTGCGTTTAACAGGTTTATTTTCTGCTGGACGTTTCTTGCTCTTTAATGAGTATTGGCCTATCATCCTTAAAATATTATATGCGATAATAGTTAATTCAAGCACTAATTCATTTGTTTCAAATTTCCCTGAAGGCAGTCTTTCTACATCCATATCAGTTTTTATTTCACTATGAAACTGCTCACTTTCGCCATGCTTATGGTAACTATCGATAATTACCTCGTCAGACCAATCTAAATTAGTCCAGAATGTATTAATTGTAATATCTGGAATAAGATTAATTTGACCATGCTTATCAATGGTACGCTCAATAACCTCATATACTAAGCGCAAGGTTAATTCTTTCTCAGTTTTATCCTCTGCTTTATAGTGAATAGTCTGCCAGTCTGATCCAATATAAACTGTCTTCCCCTCACGAGGTGCAGATACATTTTTACAGCATTTTTTTACCGTATTCAGGATCATTTCCTCAGATTCATTACGGCGGCGTTTGTGTTTTACGATAAACCATGAACCGTCATTTATCAATAAATCCATATTGACAGTGGCATCATTACCAGAGTCCAAACGCACTAGCAACTGATTATTTGTCATGATATGAGCAAGTTTTAGAGATTCTTCCAGAAATTCTGGTGTATGGTTCTGACAATGCTGTTTTCCTTCGCGCAGCTCCATATTAAGGGCATAACCTTCAGTGCCGATATATGCCATCATAGGTGCATAACCCTCATAACCCTTATATGTTCTCGATACTCCTTCTTTATGAGTTTTTGAATTATCAAATGGTGTTACATCTATATCCACAGGAATAAGACCACAATCTAATGGTGTTGGCTGCATAGAGTAATTCTGGAACATCTTAACATTTGCTCTAAGTATGGTAGAACGAAGTGAGCTGCCAATATAATCCATACGCTGGCGCAATGTTTCTGGAGAAGGAATACCACTCTTTAATCCTAATGCCATTTTGAAAAAATCTGGATCAGCATTCATTTCCTTAACTGCTTCAAATTCAGTTTTTCCCTGACAGAGTAATCCTATATATGAAAGAAGAATATCTCCAGATTTTATTTGAGGCTGAGATCTTCTGGCAGAAACAGTCAGTCTGTTACATTCTCTAACAAGACCACTATTCTTAACCATTGCACCAACAAAAGATAATCCTGATGGTGTTATTAAACGCTCATTTGTATATCTGATAATAAATTTTTTCATAATCATCACCTCATAAGATTTCTACTAGAATTATACCATAAAAGTGATGACTGTGGGGTAAAAAGGAGCAAATATTTATGATTAAAAGTAATAATTTTATTTCACCTGATGGGTGAATTTCTCAAAAATGCGAAAATATGGAATAAAGTGTGTAATTTCAAGTAGTTTGGCAAATTGTCGTTACTTGAGTTTCACGGATTAAGGTAATATTGTTTGGTTCAAGTATAGGGGCACATTGTAGAGAAGAATCTGATATAGATGTTGCTGTCTTTGGTAGTGATACTAAAGGAAAGATATTTAAATCAAAAAAATATCGTGCATTTGTTGATGTGATATGTTCTTTTGGAGATATGCAAGATTATGATATATTATATTTCGATAATAATAAAACTAAATCAAATACTATTATGAATGATATATCTAAAGGAGCATTACTGTATGAAAGAGGTTAGATATGGATTTAAAAAGCTGATATTCTTATGGCAAAGCAGGGAATAGAGATTTTTGAAGAAAATAAAATTCGTGAAGTTAAAAACATGTCAGCATATCACTTACAGCAGGCTGTAGAAAAATTAATAAAAATACAAATAATAAT
>JAXJVZ010000423.1:0-3862 GCA_036308285.1 Agathobacter sp.
CCATTTTACACACTAGATGTAATAATCTCTGTAGGATATCGTGTAAAATCAAAGAGAGGAATTGAATTTCGTCAATGGGCAAATTCTGTTTTAAAAAAATATATAATAGACGGATATGCCATTAATGAAAAGAGATTAGCTGCATTGAAAAAGACTGTAGAGATACAGAATAAAATGCTGGCAAATGCGCTAAATGTGGAAGAGTCTGAAGTGTTAAAAGCTGTCAATCTATATACGGAGGCACTAACTTTACTTGACCAGTATGATCATCAGTCGCTGATTAAACCTGAAGGCAATTTACCAATATATCGAATTACTTATGAGGATTGTAAACGTATGATAAGTTGTATGGAAGATAGCTTTCATTCAGATGTATTTGGTGTTGAGAAGGAAAGAGGAAAAGTAGAAGGAATTTTGGCAGCTGTTTATCAGAGTGTTTTTGGTGGTGATGTGTACCCTTCATTAGAAGAGAAAGCAGCAAATTTATTATATTTTATGATAAAAGACCATCCATATGCTGATGGGTGTAAACGTATTGCTGCTTCGTTATTTTTGGAATTTTTATCTAGAAATAATGTATTGTATAAAGATGATGTAAAGAGAATTAGTGATGGAGAATTAGTTGCAATTACATTGATGATAGCTGAATCAAATCCAGAAGAAAAAGAAATTATGATATCTCTTGTTATGAATTTTTTGACGATGTAACACTAGGTACTTATTTGTGACACTATATACACAACGTGGATTTGTTTCGCGTATGTAGGAAATCAATGTTAAATTAATAGAATGGTGGAAATAGAAATGAGTAATGATAAAGAACTATATTCAGATTGTCAAAAGAGAATAATAGAACTCAGACGAAAAAGTGGATATAATCGAAAAGATTTTTGCGATGAGTTTGATATCCCATATAGAACTGTTACAGAATGGGAAAGAGGAAATCGTAATGCACCAGAGTATGTAATCCGCTTGCTTGAATATTACATAGCTATGAATAATCTAAATGATAGAATGAAAAAAAGTGAAGAGACTTCTGTATTTATTGAAACGAAGAGATTATTGATTCGAAGATTCAGAGAAGATGATTCGAGGTTATGTTATGAAGGATGGGGGCAAGATAAAGAGTTAGGTAGATTTCTTTTTGGATATCCCATGATGAAAGATGATATGACTACTTTTGTAAAAGCAATGAGCAGAAATGAAAATGCTTATGTTATTGTTGAAAAGGAAAGCAACTCTTGTGTCGGATATATTAGTGTGGACATTCCATATAGGCAGCTGAATATAGGAGAAATAGGATATGTAATTGGAGAAAAATATCAGAAAAAGGGATATGCTTATGAAGCACTAAGCGGAATTTTAGAAAATTATTTTACAAAAAATAAAATATATATGCTCGAAGCAAAATATAATGAAGACAATATTGCTTCTGCAAAATTACTTAAAAAGCTTGGATTTGTACACGACGGCAAGCTACGAAACAGAAGAATTGACTTAATGTCTGGAGAACGGAAAGATATGATAGTATGCTCGATGACATTCGAAGAATATAAGGAGATTACAGGCGATTAGTAAAAGAAAAGAGGATATTTCTATCAGAATCTCGGCGGGAGAGTATTTATCATACATAGCATCTGCAGGGAATGGAGTTAGAAAATGCAAGAAAATAAAGTTGCCTTGATTAATTTACCAATCGTGGATATAATACTCTTATGTAAAAGAGGGAGGAACAAATTAATGTTTCAGATATTCGTAGATTCGGCAGCAAACCTGCCAGCAGAAGAAGTAAGAAAATATGGAATTAACGTAATCTCATTTGTTAATTTTGTTAATGGAGAAAGCATAGTAAATTTTGATATTAATCTTACACCAGAAGAAGAAAGAGAACTCGGAACAAAATTTTACAATTCAATAAGAGAAGGCGCACAGGTAAAGACATCATTAGTTAATCAGGCAGACTTTATGGAGCATTTTGAACCAGTGCTTAAAAACGGCGAGGATATAATATATATATCATTAAGTAAGAACATCAGTGGAACCTATAATGCGGCCAAGCTGGCTAAGGAAGATCTTATGGAAGACTATCCTGACAGAAAAATCTACCTTGTAGATTCTCTGAATGCATCACTTGCGCAGGGAATACTTGCAGTATATGCATGTCAGATGAAGGAAAAAGGCATGGATGTAGAAGAGGTAGCACGAGTATTGACAGATTCAGTTGTAAATATGAACGGAGTGTTCACAGTTGGTGACCTTAAATATCTTGCAGCCTCAGGAAGAATCCACTCGGCAACAGCAGTAGTTGGAAATGTATTAAGCATTAAACCAATATTGCGAGGTAACAAAGAGGGATTCATTGTTCAATTTAAAAAGACAAGGGGAAGAAAGAAGTCCTTAGATGAGCTTGTAGACCTCGTGTGTGATAATATTGTGGAGCCACAGAAGCAGATAGTTGGAATTGCACAGGCGGATGCATATGAGGAATCATTGTATATTGTTGATAAAATCAAAGAAAGAGTAAATCCAAAAGGATTCATTAATACCTCGTATGATTATTGTACAGGAGCCCATGTAGGACCAGATGCAATTGCATTGTTCTTTATTGGAAATGACAGAGAACTAGAAGGAAGACAAGCAGAAGGTGCAAACGAGCTTCCAGAGATACTAAAATATATATAAAAACAAAATGTTAACAAATTTTTCAAAAAGAGGACGTTAGTCCTCTTTTTTGGTGCTTAAGTCCTATGAAAATGCCGCAAAATTGCGCATAAAACACAAATATGTAAATTATAATGCAATATGATAGTACCATAGTCCTACACAATTTGTTCATAATTTGTTTACAGAATAATAAAAAACCTAACACACCAATTTCACATTTAATGCATATACTAATATCATCAAGAGAAGATATTAATTTCTTTTTCATATCCCGCTCGAAAGGGCGGGACCTTCCTAAAAAATTAAAATAGACTATTTCTTAAATAATATAAATCTTTTTCATATAGCCGGTGCATTTCGATGCATCGGCTTCCTCTTTTGATTGACATTTTTTTGTCAAAGTGTTAGCATGAATTTATCAAATTTTATAATCTTTGAGATCGTAATACAGGAGGATTTATACGATGAGCGAATTTAAGAACTTAACACTTGAAGTAGCTGATGAGGTTGCAGTACTTGCAATTTCAAGACCAGGAGCCCTTAATGCATTAAACAGCGAGACTCTTGATGAGTTAAACGTAGCTCTTACAGAAATCGAAGCAAGAGATGACGTTAAAGTACTTATCTTAACAGGTGGACCAGACAAGAAGGGTAACGAGTTCAAGTCATTCGTTGCAGGAGCTGACATCGCAGAGATGGTTAACTTCACAGCACCACAAGCTAGAGCATTTGGAATCAAGGCTGCTGAGCCATTCTTCAAGCTTCAGAATATGCGCCAGGTAACAATCGCAGCCGTTAACGGATTTGCACTTGGTGGTGGATGCGAGATCGCAATGTCATGTGATATCAGAATTGCTTCTGACAATGCAATCTTCGGACAGCCAGAGACAGGTCTTGGAATTATCCCAGGATTTGGTGGAACACAGAGACTTGCTCGTTTAGTAGGAATGGGACGTGCTAAGGAATTAATCTTTACATGTGATAACATTGATGCTAATGAAGCATACAGAATCGGATTAGTTAACAAAGTAGTAGCTAAGGAAGAGTTAATGGCTACAGCTAAGGCTATGGCAGCAAAGATCATCACAAAGGGAAGCTATGCAATCTCAATTGCCAAGGCTGCAATCAACAACGGATATGATATGGATATCAAGAACGCTGTTGAGATGGAAGCAAACCTTTTCGGTGTTGTAAATGA
>JAXJVZ010000424.1:0-3910 GCA_036308285.1 Agathobacter sp.
GTGAAGCGTCCGGACACGGAGTTCATCCAGTTCTCGAACTCCTGGATTATCTTGTAGGACTCCTCCTGACGGCGTTTCCGGATTGCATCATGATCAAGACCTGCTTCCTGCATCTCCTTCTCGATACCGTACAGCTTGCCGATATATACAAGGGCTTCGCTTGCGTGCTTCTTGTCTTCATCAAGAGATTCCACGAACTTGCGCTCTTTATGTAAAGCTTTTCATAACCGTCATTATATAAAGAACATTGTTATCAAAAGTTATTATTCAAAAACGGCATAGATTTACAATCTTCAAGACGTACTTTATATAACAGCTTTTGATAACAATGAACTGATTAGGCCAAACCTTTCAAGAAGGCTTTTAGTTTTTCATCCTTCTCCCAACTTTTTACCTCAGGTTCAATAACCCCAACATCAAGATATGCTTTCTCCAAGGCCTCGCGCTTATACTTAGAGTCTGCTCGAGCATATATTTCAGTTGTTTGTATTGATACGTGACCTAATATATCCCTAATATACACGAGGTTAACTCCAGCTTGAAGTAAATGCATAGCTCTTGAATGTCTGAAAACATGAGGGCTTATTCGTTCTGGGATTAGCTCGGGGGAAATGGCTCTCGCAGATGCAGCATATTTACGTATTATATATGATATTCCCGGGGTTGTAAGTCGTTCACCCCATACATTGTGGAAGAGAGGATAATGGCTCTTTCCTGGACCTAATAGATGTTTTTCTTCCATATATTGTTTTGCAAGTTCCATCACGTTCTCATCAATAGGAACAATTCGCTTTTTGGAGCCTTTACCATACAATTCAACAACATATGGCTTTGTTAGTCTTATTGAAGATGGGGTCAGTGCTGTAAGTTCTGACACTCTGGCACCAGTATTATACAGCAAAGACAGCAATGTGAAGTCTCTCCTTCCTTCTGGGATAGATGTATTAACCTGCTTCAACAACAAACTGATTCCTTCTGTACTTAGATATGACATTGTGTTGGAAGTACACTTCTTATTTTTCATTGAGGCAGCTAATTTCCATTGTGCCAAATGCATAGGATCTTCATACATCATATATTTGAAGAAAGAACGCAAAGCTGCATATCTTTGGTTTCTTGTACTTATTGATGCATTATTGCTGCTTTCAAGCCAGTCCAAAAAAGAGGATACCATATCTTTCGTTAATGACTCTAACTTGATTTTATCGGGCGAAGTATGATGCACCTGTGACATGTAGTCTATAAATTTCACAAAAGTATCCCGATACGATCGTATCGTATTACCACTAACCCCTCTCTCTTTGATTAAGTAATCCATAAAGAACGATTCTAACACTTGGGAGAAGTCTTTATATGTTTTCATGGCCATTCTTGTTGATTGCTTCTCGGAGAACTGAACTTATATTTGCTGTAACAGACATATCAAGTTTGACAATATCTGGATACATGTCGGCTGTTAGTCTAAGATAATGCTCTGTATCGCTTACTTTTTTGTGTCCCATAAAGACAGATAATATTGGTAATGAGCAATATATGTCTCGTCCTTGCCGTACTTGATTTATAAGCGAGTGAACACATGCCGTATGCCTTAAGTCATGCAATCTAGGGCCTTCATGCCCCCCTTTATAGGCAATGCCAGCTGTGGTTATGATTCTTTGAAAGTAGTTACGAACTGTGTTCCGAGCCATATTTTTACCTAACGATGAGACAAAGAAGAAGCTGTCAGGACTGTCAAGGTTTGATACCGGTATTTGATTGCGATAACTCACATATTGTTTTAGAACCATCTCCAAACTGTCGTTTATTGGAGCAATGCGCTGAGATCCATTCTTTGTTTCATGAAGGACAATGATATGTTTTACAAAATCTATGTCCTTATTTTTAATTGCCAATGCTTCACTTATACGCATCCCAGTGCTGTATAATGTCCTCAGTATTGCTGGTACAGCAATCATTATACTATTACTATGATGCGATACAATCTGGAGAGAGTCTGCAGCAATGAAGATTCGCTCAATTTCTTCTTTCGAGAAGATGTAGGGAGTAAAATTCTTGTTGTGCTGACGAGGTTGTATAGGAACATAGCACTCCACTCCTAGGCTGCACATATACTTTAATAGGCGTCTAAAGATTGATATGTGCTGATATCTTGTAGCTGACTTATATTGCTGCTGTGTCTCTAACCAAGCAAGATATGTATCCTTATCTATGTATGATTTCCTATACTTTATGGATTCCAGGTAATGATCTATTGTAAGTAGAGTAAACTTAACATCCAGAGCCTTATGACCGAGACTTCTTCTCTCGTTCAAGAATAGCGTCATATACTCTCCTATTGAACTATTATATTGAACTTCAGACATATAGCATCCCTCCTTGTTGTTCGTAGAAACGTTTGTCGACTTTAGGTACTGAAAGAGAATATTCCAAAAGACAATCTATATTAATACCCAAATAACACATAGTAGATTCAGATGATTGATGGCCGAGAGTGTCTGATATAACATGTAGAGAGGTTCCGTTATTCATTAGGGTTGTTGCTAGGCTATGTCTTAAACAGTGCATCCCTTTGTGTCGCAATTTGGTGTCGATGCCAGCATTATGCATATGTCTATTAACTATGCCACTGTATCCTACTGAACTTATCGGTCTGTATGGCCTTGTTTCTGAAATGAAGATTTCTTTATAACTTACCTGAGGTCTAGCATGTCGAACATAATCAATTATGGCATCGCCAACGTCTGATAATAATGGTAGGGTTAGTTCTTTTTTTGTTTTAAATTGTACTAAATGGATTTCACTTTTTTCCCAATCAATATTGGAAAAGGTCATGGTTCTTATATCTGAAGATCGTAGACCTAGACGAGAAGCTAGCAATATTATCGCATAGTCTCTTTTTCCTACTGCGCAATTTCTATCAATTGACTGCTCCAAACGTCGTATCTCCTCTTTTGTGTAGTAAGATGGCAGTTTTTCCTTTCTTCTTACACGAGTGTTTGCAAAGACTTCAGAGAAATCATTCTGTATAACTCCTTCATTATAAATATACTTAAGAAACTTCCTTAGACGCATCTGTTTACAAGGATCGGCATTCTGTATGGAACTCATGAAATCCAATATCCCTTCCCTATTGATGGTACAGAAGGACTGATTACCAAATATCATTTGCTTTGTTGCAAATGAAACTAGCAGGTTCCTATAACCATTTATCGTACCATGGGCCATTCGACAATCTTCAAGAGTCTTGATAAATTTACCTATTGCATCTGACATTTCGGATGGAATGTTGCATAAGGGTCTCTCTGGGAAATGTCTAAAACGGTATGTTTTGCCTTCTAGAAAACAATTAAGCAACTCCACGGTTCTGACATTGCGTTTCTTCATGTGGGTGGAATAGCCTGGATTTAATCGAACAAAAGACACATAAGCCTCATAAACATCCTTAGAGTAGACATCCAAATGATTATCATCCATGTACATGAATAAGTGATTAAGACCTCCCTGATGTCTCTTTATGGAGTGAGGCGTCATTTCAAGTGCTTGGTATTTTTCTGTAAATAACCGACGCAGTTGTGATTTTGGAGTAATTGGGATTGACATAACTTTCTTTTTAAATTGCTGGCTTATACCATTGACTACAAAGAAAGATTATCATAAAAGATTATCAAAACATATTTTGATAATCAAATAGTTATGCTGATAATTTCAGACGTCTTTTGATAACAATGTCCTTTCTATAACGCCTTTTATGTAAAGCTTTTCATAATAGACACGAACTGTTGGATTCCTTGGGAGTGAACTTCGGAAAGCTCCATGAAGACGGAATAGATGCCATGGTAGCCAAGATCACTATCGAATACAAGACTCCTCTCAGAAGCGGCGACAAGTTCGTTGTCGGAATCAATCTTGA
>JAXJVZ010000425.1:0-3613 GCA_036308285.1 Agathobacter sp.
GACTTTATGCTTGCCTATTTTCATGATAGCACTGCTCAAAAATCCTCAGCGTAGCCCGTACAACTGTTTTTAATTAACCAGACTTTCTTGCTTGCCTATTTCCATGAGAGCGCTGCTCAAAAATCCTCAGCATAACTAGTGCACAAGCTGGCCGAGCTTTGTAAAAAGCTTCTGTGGAATTGAAAATCCAAAGATGATTCCAAGAACCATTGCACCTGCAATTTCAAAGGTAAGTAAACCTTTTGCACCGGCTGCACTATTATCTCCAATAAATAAATAGTAGGCAGTGTAGAAAATTCCGGCACCAGGTACCAGAGGGAATATGCCGGTAAGAAGGTAGACGGTTACAGGTTTTTTCCTAAGGGCAGCAAAAATTCTTGTAAAGACTGAGAGCACAAAGGTTGCTACAGCAGAAGCAAGTATTACATCAAAACCGACATGGCTCATAACAAAATATACAATCCATCCAAGAGCTCCTGTGAAACCACATAGAAGGAGCTCTTTTTTTGGTGCCGAAAAAAGAATCGCAAAGGATAAGGATGCCAGCATTGCAATAATAAATTCAACTACAGATTCAAGTACAAATTCCATTTTAACCTCCCATATACCTTATAAATACGAATGGCAGACAGGCGCCGATTGCAACACAGACGGCTGTGATAAGTGCATCCGTAAGGTGGATTATGCCGGATAGGTAATCGCCATTATAAAAGTCCCTGATAGAGGTCGTAAATGCGATTCCGGGTACAAGGGGCATGATTGCACCTATGATAATCATATTCTGCTCCAAGGATGGGCGAATATTAAGTGCAAGCATACTTAACAGAGTCACCATAAGGCAGGCAAAAATATTGACCATAAATCTGTTTATTTTGTGGGTTTTACAGCTTGTAAGAAACAGCTGCTCAATACAGCCTATTACAAAACAGAAAATTGAATCAATAAAACCACCACCGAAAAGATAACAAAAGCATGCAGTGCCAAGTCCGCAGAAAAGCGTTTGTATTCCTAGCGAATAATCAGGAAGGTTCTTGCATCGTTCAAGCTCATCCCACGAATCAATCAGTGAACATTTGTGGTCGCAGATATCACGCGTGAGCTGATTGAGTGCAGAAAGCTTCCCTAAGTTTACAGAGCCTAGTGGGACATGGCGAATCATGCTGCAGGCATCCTCCTTGTCTTCGTTGGCACTGGCAAATATTCCGTTTGAGAGGACATAGACGTCAAAATTCTCTATGTCATATGCATCTAAAATATGAATAACTGAATCCTCAACCCTGTAGATTTCTGCTCCATTTCGAAGCATTGTATCTGCAATCTCTACGGCCAGGGTCAGAATCTCTTTTGTGTATGCCATTTTTATACCTCGATTTATATTGTTAGTAGTTATAATAATTATATCATATGCTTACGCATATGATATACCTTCGGCTGATATTTATGCGTATTCGCAAGTGATATAATCAAATATTTTTATGCAGACAGACTGGTGTATAAAATACATAAGTTTTCACATATTAACTACATGAGTAAAACAGTATATATAAAATTAAAACAACAATATGATTCCAATTCCGCTAAGGTACTGCTTAAAGATGTCTGTGATGTTATTTCATATAGTGATAAGACTACAGAGCAGCTTTTAGAGCAGGTTGTATATGACTATACGGAATATATAGAGAAAATTAATCCAAAACGTACCTATACTGCGATTGTTTCTGCCTTTCATATAATACAGATTATAAAGAAAGTCTGTGGTAGTGAAGTAGATATAGTAAATCTGGGAGAGACTAATACAGTTGTGGAATACAAGGCAGGTGGGGATTCGACGAAGCTGGTCTCTTTTTTCAAATGTGCCCTTGCATGTGTACTTATCTTTTTTGGCTCTGCTTTTACAATTATGGCTTTCAATAATGATATTTCCATAACAGGAGTGTTTGAGCAGTTTTATTATCAGATGACAGGGCAGGAAAAACCGGATTTTTCAGAGCTGGAGGTTATGTACAGTGTAGGACTTGCACTTGGGATAATCGTTTTTTTCAATCATTTTGGGAATAAGAAGCTGTCTGATGATATTACTCCAATTGAAGTGGAATTATTTAAGCACAAAAAGGATACCCTCGATACCATTGTGGAGATTAAGTCTAATCAGAAGGGAGATTGATTATGGAACATCTTGTCATGATGCTTATAGTTCTATTAAGTGGATTTGGGGTATCAGCGGGGACATTTGCTTTTATACTTATTATTGGAATTGTTCCAAGGATGATGCAGCGTTTTGAAATAAACAATGTAATGCTAATTGAAAATGTCATAGTGCTTGGTGTCATTTTGGGAAATCTGTCATCTTTGTGGTATGGCACACTGCCTGTATCCCTGGGTCATATAATGATAATGATTTACGCTGTATGTACAGGAATTTTCGTGGGCTGTATAGCCGTGGCACTTGCAGAAATACTTCATACCTTTCCAATCCTGTTTACCAGGCTTGATTTGAACAGAGGGTTAAGAACCGTTGTAACAGCAATGGCATTAGGAAAGCTGGTTGGTGCACTTTTTTATTTCTACTATGGTTATTGTATGTGATATAATAATACTATAATTAAAAAAGAAGGGTAGAAAAATGGTTATATCAATTGCAAGACAGGCAGTAATCCTAAAATGCATGAGGCAGATGTCTGTTATGGTTGGAAATTATGAATTTTATTATGCAGCAGGGCTTATGAATAACTGCTTCGGACTTGAAGCAAAGGAAGAGATGCAGCCTGGGGAACTGTATGATTATCTGCTTGCCAATATCGGTGCATGTGAGCCTAAGGATGATAAAGAGGAATATCTTATCAAAATGATAAGCCGTTATGAACCTCTTGATGCCTATGATGAACAGATGAAGGAGCTTTTCCGCTGGGGAGAGACTGAGACTGATAAATGGCAGGTAAAAACGAACCGTGGCTAGTGGTATGTGATAGTATATTTATTTCAAATCAGGAGATACTAGTGTCATAAAATAAATTGAGGTGACACTATGGATGTAAGAGATAAGGAAATAAGAAATGCCAGATATAATGAATATGTTGAACAGATAACACCTAAGAATAATTTGCCTGGGGTATGTTTTAAGGCATTTATTCTGGGAGGAATTATCTGTACTTTAGGACAGGCGATAGTCAATGCTGTAATATACATGGGAGTGGATGAAGAGAAAGCTCCTATGTGGTGCAGTCTTATTTTAGTTTTTATAAGTGTTGTGCTTACCAGCCTGAATCTGTATGCCCCTCTTGCAAACTGGGGTGGTGCCGGAGCTTTGGTTCCAATCACAGGATTTGCAAACGGAGTATGCTCGAGTGCCTGCGAATTCCAGGTTGAGGGACAGGTCTTTGGTATTGGATGCCAGATATTTAAAATTGCAGGGCCGGTTATTCTGTATGGAATTTTTTCAAGCTGGTGTGTTGGATTACTATACTGGTTAATAAACATATTGTGAAAAAAATAAAATTGTAGTAGTATGGTACTATATTGATAAGGGGAAGTGCGTATGGGAATAAGTAATGTATTACAAAACTATTCCTCAGTAGGGGATGTTATTACAATAATAATGTGTGCCATATTTGTA
>JAXJVZ010000426.1:0-2884 GCA_036308285.1 Agathobacter sp.
GCACTGTGGTATCACCATAGTACTTATCGAGCGCAAGCATGATATCTCTTGGGGTCGATACTGCTGGTTCCGGCTGTAAGTTGGTTACAATAGCAAAGTCATCAAGTGCTATCATATCCATCGGGTCTGCCATTGCCACATGAACGATATTTGCATTATTAGAATCATACGCATATGGAATCATGCAATGCTTTCTAAGGACATTCTCATTAACCAGCTTAAGGATATCTTCCTCTATGTAATAATTAGCCAAGTTAACAAGCTCCATGCCAAGCTGCTCTGATAATGCTCTTGCTATACCTTCTTCATTTGTAAAGCCCATCTCGATAAGAGTTTCACCGATTTTCTTTCCAGTCTCTCTTGCACGAGGAAGTGCCTGTTCGAGCTGTTCCTGTGTGATAACTCGAGCCTCTATGAGCATATCTCCAATTCTTTTCTTCTCTCGTCTAAGTGCCAAAATGGACCCCCCCTACGTTTCATCTAGTACCATTATACCATTTACCCTTTTCAATTTCAACTATTTTTTGGGAAATAAGTCATGTTTTTGCACCAAAAAAGGTACCTGTGTCCTAACAAGTACCTTTTCTATTATTATATTATTAATCCGACTTTAATATGGCTTAACATCGTCATCATCTTTAATTTTCATGGATATTCTTGCATCAAACAGAAAATATCCCCATAGAGCCAGAAATGCAATTCCTGTATATATTGCATTCTTAAACCCTCTTCCAAGCTTTACCTTGTCAGCGAAGACTGCCCTTTCGCCGTTATCAAATACATATACTATTTGCTCACCTGTATCTCTTTTTTCAGATTGGTTTTTATAATGATAGTAATGAGTTCTTCCACCATATTCCCAATACAAATCATAGTCATAGACAGACTCGCCGTTACTAAGAGTTCTGGTTTCTAAGTTTTTAAGTTCTGCCGTCACAAGCTTTCCACCGCGTATGTCACTGTAATCTCTATATAATATCGCTGCAAGTAAAAAGCTTGCAAAAGCAATTGCAAAGAATATATCTGTAGCTCTTATCTCACGATATCTCCTTGTATTATCTTCTGTAATGTCAATGTTTATTTTCATATCTTATTATATCTTATTCTACTTCTACTAACTCAATCTTAAAGTTAAGCTCTTTTCCTGCCATCTCATGGTTTGCATCGAATGTAATCATTGTATCATCCTTTGCAGTTACTTTTACCTGAAATGGCTGTCCATATGCATTTGCCAAATATGCCTGCTCGCCTACACTTAAATCTTCTGCTCCCGGCATCTGTGCTATCTCTACTGAGAATATTGCCTGTGGGTCTGGCATTCCATATGCCTCTTCCGGCATAAGGTGAATATCTACAACCTGACCTACTTCCATCTTTGCAACTGCTACATCAAAGCCCTCTATCATCATGCCTGCTCCACATACGAATTCAATTGGTTCTCCTCTGTCATATGATGAGTCAAACTGTGTTCCGTCATTGAAGGTTCCCTTGTAGTGTGCTTTTACTTTCTTTCCTACATTTGGTCCTTCGAATGCCGGCTGTGAACCACATCCACCATGGCATCCACCGCCACATCCATGTTCTCCGCATGAATGACCTTCTTCATGGTGGTGGTCACATGTTACACCAGCAGATTCTAACTCTCCCTTAAGGTATGCCTCTACTACTGCATCTGTATCTCCTTCTGTACCTGCAACGACTTCAATTCCATTTTCCTCGAGGGCGGCCATTGCACCACCACCGATTCCACCGCAGATAAGTACATCGATTGTATTTTCAGCAAGAAGTCCTGCTAATGCGCCGTGTCCTGCACCGTTTGAGTCTATTATCTCGCTCTTTACTACTTTATCATCTTCTACTTCATATACTTTGAATGCTTCTGTTCTTCCGAAGTGCTGGAATATTTGTCCATTGTCGTATGTTGTTGCTATTCTTTTCATTATTTTGTAACTCCTTATTTGTTTTTCATCCTATTGTATCGCGAAACGATATACGATACATTTTTATTTGGGAATCATTAAGATATAATACATTTTCATGAGCGAATAGTCAATGTTCAATAAAGCATATTTTCAATAAATATCCCATATCCTTTCGTCGGATCATTCACTAGAACATGTGTTACGGCCCCGACAATTTTTCCATTCTGGATAATAGGAGAACCACTCATACCCTGCACAATCCCCCCTGTAAGCTCTAAAAGTCTTTCGTCTGTAACCTCAAATTCAATTCCATCATTTCTATCCACAGCCCGCTTATTCACATCTGTAATAACAATCTTATACTCTTCCCGTTCTCCGGAGATATCCGATATAATGCAGGCCTCCCCTTCCTCGATTTCCTCCTTCTTCATAACAGAATAACAGAAGTCATTCTCTTTGAATTCCTCCATATCCTCCGCATCAAGACTTCCGTATATACCAAGTGAAGTATTATCATCAAGCACTCCAATATGATTTCTCGTTCCACAATATATAACTCCTGATAACTCTCCAGGTTTTCCTTCTTCTCCCTTAACTATTGTAGAAAGACTAACTGTATATATTTCCCCTTCCCCAGTCTCTAGAAGTTCGTCTGTTGTTCCATCTCCTATTCCGTGGCCAAGTGCGCCAAAGCGTCCATCTTCTGTATAAAAGGTCATGGTTCCGATTCCGGCCATGTCGTCTTTAATCCATATTCCAAGCTTTATATTATTGTCTTTATCCCTTACAGGCTCAATTTCTACCTTTTTTTCCTGATCGCCTCTTTCTATTGAAAGCTCGATCACTTTGCTATTTTCTTCTGTTTCTTTAGAAAGCTTTGAAAGCTCATTTACAATTTCTTTTTTTGTTTCTACAGGAATATTATTTATTGCAGTTATATAATCGCCACCAAGTATCAGGCC
>JAXJVZ010000427.1:0-4484 GCA_036308285.1 Agathobacter sp.
GTGAGGAATTTAACTCTGTTGACGTTATGTTCTACCATGCAATGAGACATGCAAAATCCGTATTCCAGCTGGAAAAAGGCGATAATGTCATCCTTACAGGTGGTCAGGCAAGTGGAACATCTGGAAATACAAACACAATAAGATTAGAGACAGTATCGTAATTCAAAAACGCTCTAGCGTTCTCGCTGCGGAATGTAGGTAGCTTTGAGGACATTTTCTTCGAGAAAAAGCCTTACATGACTCAAAAGAGTCATGTAAGGCTTTTTAAGTAATGGTCTATTCTACATCCTTCTTAATTTCCAAATCCTTAGGAAGAACAAGATTTAATATAATTGAAACAACAAATACTACTGCAACAACATTAGCCGAGAATACAGACTGAACAATCTCCGGGAAAATATGCCAGAGATCAATCTCGCTTGCAGCAGTAAAACCGATACCAATCGAAAGTGATAAAGCAGCAATTGTAATATTTCTCTGAGAAAAGCCTGCCTTTGCAATCATTTCCATACCAGCTACCATGATTGTACCAAACATCATAATAGTACATCCACCAAGAACTGCTTCTGGAAGGGAAGCAAAGAAGTTACCAATTGGTGGGAAAAGTCCTGCTAATATCATGCATCCGGCACCGGTTGCAATTGTAAATCTGTTTACAACCTTTGTCATGCTGATAAGTCCTACATTCTGTGAGAATGAAGTAACTGGTGGGCATCCAAACAATGCTGAAATTGAAGAAGCAAAGCCATCGCATGCCAAAGAACCAGATATTTCCTCTGATTTGATATCTCTATTTAATCCACCGGAAACCATAGCAGTTGTATCACCGATAGTCTCAGCTGCAGAAACCATGAAAATAATTGCAACAGAGAAAATAGCTCCAATGTTAAACTCAGGTCTATATGGAAGGAGTTTAGGTAAAGAAATAAATCCTTCTGAGAATATAATTGATAAATCAACTTTACCCATGCAGATTGCCACAATATATCCTACAATCAAACCTGCTAAAACAGATAACTGTTTTAAGTATCCTTTTGAAAAAATATTCCATGCAAGACATGCAACTAATGTAATTGCACCTAATATAAGGTTCTGTGCAGAACCAAAATCTTCAGCGTATCCACCACCGAATGATCTTGCTCCAACAGTAAATAATGAATAACCAATGGCTGTTACTACAGATGCAGCGACAATTGGTGAAATAATTTTTCTCCAGTATTTAGCGAACAATCCAATGATACCTTCCAGAATACCGCCACAGATTACCGCACCAACAACTGCAGGATAACCATAATTAGCACCAACAGTACATAATACGGTAACGAATGTAAAGCTGACACCCATTACAATAGGAAGCTTTGATCCTATTTTCCAAATTGGATAAAGCTGAATTAATGTTGCTATTCCGGCAACAAACATTGCATTTTGTAATAAAATAGCAATTTCAGCCTGCGAAAGACCGCCGGCTGCAGCAATGATTGTAATTGGTGTAAGGTTTGCAACAAACATTGCCAAAATGTGTTGTAATCCAAATGGAATGGCCTTTAAAATCGGAACCCTTCCATCTAGTGTGTAAATATTATTTACACTACTTTCATTTGTTTTCATCTTAATTTCCTCTTTCTATTGTTATAAACCATACTGATTTCAAGAACTCTACAATTCTTAAAATCTGCATAGAAGTATGTACATTATAAAGGAAAAACTAATGCAATTTCAACTAGTATAAATGTAAAAAGAAAGCCTTCTATGATACAAAATATAATGTACCACAGAAGGCTAATGAGTCCATTGTTTAATTCTATAAACGGTCAGGATTTTCAGTCATGAAAATATACTCTGCTACAGAACGATCAAAAGTTTTGATATGGTTAAATAACCAGTCAACAACCTTTTTCTTAACCTGCTCAACAAATTCTTCAGTAGGTCCTTCTGATTCATCAAGGAAATTCTCAAGGTCTTTAAGAGTTTTTCTGAATTCATCATGTTTTACCTTATGATTTGAAAGCTCAGGATATCCAACCTCTTCCTGAAGTTTTTCTTCAGCTGTAAAATGAAAATCCGTGTATTCAATAAGGTAGTCCATCATTTTAACAGCAGTAATTTTGCTATCTCTCTTTTCACAGCTGTCCACGAAATTTTTAATGCGCTCAATAAGTTCCTTATGCTGCGAATCAATAACCTCATTTTTGGTAATCAGAGTATCGTCAAATTCAATTGTCATAATAGTTACCTCCCAAAATAATTATAGATTAATTATAAGCTTTATCCAGCCAAAGGTCACGTTTTTTCTGCAAAAATAGCTTGCGATTTTTTTTTCTATACCCCATAATAGAGGCTATAGGGTAATACGTGACTAATGGAGGAATTCTAAAAATGGCAGAATGGAATAATTTTGACACATTAAGTGCTTACAGTGCACTTGCAGATTGTAAGAAAGTAAACCTTGTAGAAGCAATGTCTGGAGATAATGGTGCTACACGTGCAAAGAATTACAGTGTACCAATGGCAGCAGGTCTTGTATATAACTATGCTTCTAAGGAAGTTGACGACGAAATCATCGAGAAGCTTGCCGCTCTTGCAGAGGAAGCTTCACTTGTAGATAAATTTGAAGAGCTCTACAACGGTGCAGTTATTAATACAGGAGAGAATCGTCTCGTTCTTCATCAGATGACACGTGGACAGTTAGGAAATCCTGTAGAGGCTGACGGTGTTGATAAGAGAGAGTTCTATGTTGCACAGCAGAAGAAGATTGCTGAGTTTGCAAATAAGGTACATGCTGGAGAAATTACAAATGCAGCTGGTGAGAAGTTCACTACAGTAGTACAGATTGGAATCGGTGGAAGTGATTTAGGACCACGTGCTATGTATCTTGCACTTGAGAACTGGGCTAAAAAGAACAATACATTCAAGATGGACGCAAAGTTTATCAGCAATGTAGACCCGGATGACGCAGCAGCAGTTCTTAACGGAACAGATGTTGCTCATGCAATTTTCGTACTTGTATCTAAGTCAGGTACAACACTTGAGACATTAACAAACGAGTCATTTGTTAAGGATGCACTTACAAAGGCTGGTTTAGACCCATCTAAGCATATGATTGCTGTAACTAGTGAGACATCACCACTTGCTAAGAGTGATGACTATCTTGAAGCATTCTTTATGGATGATTATATTGGAGGACGTTTCTCATCAACATCAGCAGTTGGTGGAGCAGTTCTTTCACTTGCATTCGGACCAGATGTATTTGCACGTTTCTTAGACGGTGCAGCAGCAGAGGACAAGCTTGCAACAAGCAAGAATGTAAAAGAAAACGCAGCATTATTAGATGCACTTATCGGTGTATATGAGCGTAATATTTTAGGATATCAGTCAACAGCAGTTTTACCATACTCTCAGGCACTCAGCCGTTTCCCTGCACATCTTCAGCAGTTAGACATGGAGTCAAATGGTAAATCAGTTAACCGTTTTGGAGAGCCTGTAAACTATAAGACAGGTCCAATGATTTTCGGAGAGCCAGGAACAAACGGACAGCACTCATTCTATCAGCTTTTACATCAGGGAACTGATATTATTCCACTTCAGTTCATCGGATTTAGAAACAGCCAGATTGGAACAGATGTTGACATTCAGGGAAGCACAAGCCAGCAGAAGCTCTGCGCTAACGTAGCAGCTCAGATTGTAGCATTTGCCTGTGGTAAGAAGGATGAGAACAGCAACAAGAACTTCGAAGGTGGACGTCCATCAAGTATAATTATTGGAGACCAGCTTACACCAGAATCACTTGGTGCACTCCTTGCTCACTTTGAGAACAAGGTAATGTTCCAGGGATTTGTATGGAACATCAACAGCTTTGACCAGGAAGGTGTTCAGCTTGGAAAGGTTCTTGCTAAGAAAGTTCTTGCTCATGAGACAGACGGAGCACTTAAGGTATATAGTGACTTATTGAATATTTAATTGATCATTCGTTGGAGTCTTCTACAGCTAGAGATAAATATAAGTCATATTATATAATCGCTTATATAATTATTTGATATAAATTGTGGTACTTTTAACATACTTACCCCATATATTGTGTGCTATAATAAGGATGTAAACAAGATGTTGCATTTTATTTGGCTTTGTCAAGGAGGACTAAGTATGGTTGGTGTATTTTCAATGGATACGATGCTGGCCTATCAGATAAACCAGCATTTGTATCAAAATTCAAATGATGAGAGCGATATTAAAATTAAGTCGGTAAAAAGTTCAAAAGAGATGAGTTTTGCCAATGTTCTCGATGGAGAGATAAAGGCGATAACTGCGTAGGATAAATGAAATGAGGGCTGTATAGTCCTCATTTTTACTATATGGGAAGAATTAAATTTCAGCAGAGCTTAAACACCTTCCTCAACAGAATGGCAGCAACATTCTTAAAAAGAAAGAGTGACAATTTGAAAAAAATGGTATATATTATGAGAGATTAATGATAAAATCACGCAAAA
>JAXJVZ010000428.1:0-3743 GCA_036308285.1 Agathobacter sp.
CTTATTATATTATTACTCCTACAGCCAAAACTACTGATGAGAATTTAGCCCAGTTTAAAGAGTTTGTTTCCTCTCTTGGTTCGCTTTCATTAATATTGGATTATAACGAGCATGATTATGCTACAGCAGCTGTTAGTCATTTACCACATATGCTTGCATATTCTCTTGTTAATCTGGTACATGATATCGATTCTCCCCAGGAAACAATGAAAACAATTGCTGCCGGCGGTTTCAGGGATGTAACAAGAATTGCTGCTTCTTCACCTGTTATGTGGCAGAATATCTGTAGTTCAAATAAAGAAAAGCTGCTTGATTTAATGGATAAATATATTGATGAGATATCTAATTTAAGAGATTATATTGCATCAGACAATAAAGATGAGCTGCTTGAATATTTTGGTGAGGCGAAGGAATACAGAGAGTCCATTACAATTCATGGAAGTAATGTTCGCTCCCAGTATTTTGAGATTTATGTCGACCTTCCTGACGAGGCTGGTGCTATTGCAATAATTTCAAGTCTTCTTGCATTTAAAGGAATCAACATTAAAAATATTGGAATTATTAATAACCGCGAATTTGAAGAGGGAATTTTGCATATTGAATTCTATGATAAAAATGATAAGGAAGAAGCAATTCAGACTCTCTTAAAGCACAATTACACTATCCATACCAGATAGTACAAAATCTATATCCAGGAACGCTAGAGCGTTCTTGTTGCGGAATGTGCGTCAGCTTTGCTGACATCTTCTTATGCACATTCCTGCAATCTGCCATAGAATACAAAAAAGCTGTGTTTAATACACAGCTTTTTCTAATACTTCATAATAATTTTCAAATGTCTTTCTACAGCAATATGGATCTTTTATCACAATTCCATCACATATTAATCCCGGAAGTGAAAACGACATTGACACTCTATGATCATCATATGTCTCTATCTCTGCTGCCTTTGGATTTCCCGGAAGTATTGTAATATTTCCATCCTTCTCAAATGCTTCAATTCCCATACCTGACAGATTGCAAATAATGGCGTTTATTCTGTCACATTCCTGAAGTCTTATATGTCCTACATTTGTTATCTCAACCTTGCTGTCAGCAAATGGTGCTATAGCAGCTAAGGTAAGTGTCTGGTCTGAAAATGATGACAAATCCCATCTTCCACCTTTTATTATGCCATCCTCCGGTGGAATTACCCTAATATCCTCTCCTTCATAAATGGCACACCCCATGTCTGATAACACATCAAGAAATGCTATATCGCCCTGAAGCGAAGGCTTATATACTCCATTTACTACTACTGGAACTTTAAGAAGCGGACTCATGGCATAGAAATAGCAGGCCGCTGATAAATCCGGCTCAATTTTATAATCTAATGCATTATAATGCTGTCCACCCTGGATATAGAATCTGCTTGTATAATCAGTATCCTCACACGAAAGATAATCAACTTTCACTCCAAATGTCTCCATCATCTTTATCGTCATATGGACATATGCCATTCCATGGCTTCCTACCACATTTATGGTAAGTCCATTTGCGAATAAGACTGATGATATAAGAAGTGCACTGAGAAACTGACTGCTCTTATCTACATCTATTGTCACTTCATTTCCTGTAATCTTAGGATTGGATATTGTAAATGGGAAATGAAATTCTTTCTCATCGTATTCAATCTTAGCGCCTAACAGACTAAGCGCTTCGAGCAATTCCTGCATAGGTCTCTTCTTCATCTGTTCTGAAGATACCATGTGATATTTTCCTTCGGACAAACCAAGATATGCAGTCAGAAAACGTGCTGCAGTGCCTGCACTTCCTACATCTACTGTCTTATTGTCACATGGAACCTTACCACCAAAACCGGTAATTGCTACTTTTTTATTCTCTTCGTCCACATCAACAGGAAATCCAAGACGTATAAGAGCATCTATAAAATGACGTGAGTCATCACTAAAAAGAACCCCTTCCAAAATGCTGCGGCCATTAGCTAATGCAGCAATCAGAAGGGCTCTGTTTGTTATGCTCTTAGATCCCGGAACCGACACCCTGATTGGATGTGGATTCTCTACAGGTCTAATCTTATAAATCATTGAAAATCTGATATATATCAATCTTAAGTGCATCTGTATCTGTCATTCCGATAAATACTGCACCATACTGATATGCTCCTTCTTCATCCTTGCGACGTACAATCTCGATAACAGCATCTACGACTTCCTTAGTCCAGATCTGAATCTTTGTATCGTAGTATGTTCCTGTCTCAAGCTCCTGAGTAGCCTTAAAACCAATACCACTTCTGGAAATATCTGTTACGTCAACGTGAATATACTTAAGTGTTGTAACTCCTTCTTCATCAAGACGCTCAAGCTGAATAGATACGTCAAGATCAAGTCTTTTATGTTTTCTCTTCTCTTCCATGTTTAACTCCTATCAAACTGACAAATAGTTACACTAAATACATGTATATATTATTATAAAAATGACTTTTTTACAAGCATTACTTCATCAATTTATCTGTGATGAACATTGCATCACCAAAGCTGAAAAATCTGTATTTCTCCTCTACCGCATTCTTGTATGCATTTAGAACTGCCTCTCTTCCTGCCAGGGCTGAAACTAACATAACAAGAGTAGACTGTGGCAAATGGAAATTAGTAATGAGGCAGTCAATAACCTTAAACTTATAGCCAGGATAAATAAATATCTCTGTCCATCCGCTGCACTCCCTGAGTCTTCCATTCTCATCTGCTGCCGACTCAAGAGTTCTTGTACTGGTAGTTCCTACTGATATTACCCTGCCGCCCTTATCCTTTGTGGAATTTATAATGTCAGCCGCTTCCTGTGACACCATATAGAATTCTGAATGCATGTGATGCTCTAAAATATTATCAACTTTTACAGGTCTGAAGGTTCCAAGTCCAACATGAAGTGTAACTTCTGCAATTTTTACACCCTTGTGCTTTACTTTTTCAAGTAATTCCTTCGTAAAGTGAAGCCCTGCAGTTGGAGCTGCTGCCGAGCCATCATACTTGGCATATACAGTCTGATAACGATTCTTATCTTTTAATGTATGTGTTATATATGGTGGTAATGGCATCTGGCCTAACTGGTCTAATATTTCTTCAAAAATTCCATCATATGAAAACTGGATAAGTCGGTTTCCTTCTTCTACGATGTCAATGATTTCACCAACTAAAAGACCATCTCCAAAAATTATTCTTGTACCTGGTTTTGCTTTTTTTCCCGGCTTTACAAGAGTCTCCCAGATATCATTTTCTCTTCTCTTTAGAAGAAGCAATTCGATATTGGCAAGGGTTCCCTCCTTGACTCCGTAGAGTCTTGCAGGGATAACCTTTGTATTGTTTAAAACCAGACAGTCTCCTGGATTTAAGTAATCAATTATATCTTTGAAAATCCTGTGTTCAAATTCTCCGGAATTCTTATCAAGAACCATTAGTCGTGAACTTGATCTGTCCTCTAGAGGATCCTGTGCTATAAGTTCTTCCGGAAGTTCGTAATCAAAATCTTTAACGTCCATAAATATTCCTAACTATTTACGTAATGTAATTCCAAGCTTATTCTCAAGGTTATCCAATATATCCTGTACAAAGCCTTCTACTACCTTTGCCTTAAGCTCCTCATCCTTTGGAGTAAACACTACAGAGAATGCCATACTCTTCTTATTAGCAGGAAGCTGAACTCCCTCATAAACATCGAAAAGCTTAACCTCTGTTACATACTCACAC
>JAXJVZ010000429.1:0-1932 GCA_036308285.1 Agathobacter sp.
AAGAAGAACCGCTTGGTCCTCAAGTATATTAACTCCATTTGCTGTCAACTCATTTTTCAGATCCCGATATGTAAAATCTCTGGTATTGTAATACCCTCTGTCGTGGTTTCCGGGAGAATAGTATACGCCATACGTACAATTGATTTCTCCGAGTGCCTTGCAACAGATTTGGACATCTTCCCATTTAGAAGAATCGTCTACGAAATCACCGGAAATTACTAATACATCCGGATTTGATTTTTCTATTTTTTTCATGTGCTCTGTAAATTTGTGACCGTCAAACAATGTGCTGATATGAGAGTCTGCGAATAGAGCTACCCGGATTTTATCTATATGCTTGTCTGTGGTGAGGTAATATTTCGTTTCTGCCACATGATATGCATTATACATTCCGATGCCAAGATATACTGTTGTCAGAGCAAGGGATAGCAATGCTGCAATCCATTTCTTTGTCACTTTGCCTGATATTTTTTTGACAATATACAATATCAAATCTACTATCATCCAGCAGGCACTAAGGTGCAAAAATACGATGATTGAGTTCGTTTTGCCCATGAGTGCAGTTAATATGGCAAACACTATTGTCAGTCCAATAAAACTTATTATTGCCCCTTGCCATTTCTTCCCTTTTGAAATTGCCTGTATTATTTCAAGCTTTGCTATTCCCCTTGCCAGGTACAGTATTGCTATCGCAAATAAGGTAAATATTGTTGCAACTATAAATGTCCACATAAATTTCTCCAATTAATTATTGCAATGTTTTCTTTTGTTCTATTTTCTTATTATTTCTATGTATTATTTTGTGCCTTATTTTAGTTCAGCAAAATTTTTTACTTTTTCCAAATCAATGAGTAGTTCATCATTGTATATCTTTACTCCAAATTGGCCCTCAAGTCCTTGTATGTACGGCGATGAACTCTCTTCAAAATAATACACGAGTAGTCGCGATTTAATCGGGTCTACTATCCAGTATTCTCTGACTCCTGCCTCCTGGTACTTGCAGGCTTTCTTAATGTAGTCTCGCGAAATTGATGAAGGAGATACTACCTCTAATACAAAATCTGGTGCGCCTTCTACTCCCCATCTTTTTATCATATCCGGATTGCATACTATTATCAGGTCTGGCTGCACCATGGTTCTGTCATCCTTATCAAGCTTTACATCTATTGGTGCAAATAACGGTTCACATTTACCTCTGTTTTCTCTTATAAATGAATTAATCTGCCACATTAATTCACTCACTATTCGCTGGTGTGCTATACTTGGTGCCGCCATATCATACAGCACTCCGTCTATTAACTCATGGCGCTTGTCATCATTGAGGGCATAGTAATCGTTAATTGTAAAATATGGTAATGTGTTTTCCTGTACCTTTGATTGAGAAAATGATTCTTCTCTTTCTTTATAAATGTATCTGTCCTTTGTTAATGCATTCTCTAGTGCTTTAATTGTCTCGTATCTTGGGTTCTTTGTTTCTCCACTTAATATTTTATTTACCGTTCCAAGGGGTACTCCGCTGGCTTCAGATAATTTTGAGTTACTGTAACCTAATTCTATTTTTAATTGCTTAAGTCTTTCTACTGTCACTGATGTTGCCCTCCCCCCAGTTTTATTACCAATATTTTACCATATTCGGATGTGCTTTTCAATTTCTTTACCATTACTATATAATATTACTCTTTTCAAACATATAACCGCCATTGCCAACTATTGGAAAATGATTGCTAAACTAATGTTAAACATAATTTAAGCGTCAGAAAAATCTGACGCTCATTACAATAATACATCTTTAGTATGTTTACTATTATCCTTTAGATATACTGTTACTTTATTATTCATATCGCATGTTGCAAGCAGGATATCCTCAATTTTATCTGCTCCCTGCGCTTTCATCTGCCTATGCAGCCACTTTTCATCCTTGCCAGTATGCTG